>NZ_JBEXYL010000009.1:0-163073 GCF_040630895.1 Streptomyces sp. NPDC005728 | reverse complement strand
CCAGCTTGCCCTTGCCGTTGAGCGTGGCGAGGACCAGGTCGGGGTTGTGCACCTCGACACCGGCCGGGGGCGCGATGTCGGCGGCGGTGACCAGACCCGGGCCCTGCTTGCGCAGGTACATCACGACCGGCTCGTCGTGCTCCGAGGAGACGACCAGCTGCTTGATGTTGAGGATCAGGTCGGTGACGTCCTCCTTGACGCCCGGCACGGTGGTGAACTCGTGCAGGACGCCGTCGATGCGGATGCTGGTGACAGCGGCACCCGGGATCGAGGACAGGAGGGTACGGCGGAGGGAGTTGCCGAGGGTGTAGCCGAAGCCCGGCTCCAGCGGCTCGATCACGAACCGGGAGCGGAACTCGTCGACGACCTCTTCGGTCAACGAGGGACGCTGAGCGATCAGCATGTGTGGATCAGATCCTTCATTCGTGGACGCCCGCTATTTGACGTCCGACGGAGACCGCACCCGTGAAAGGTGCGGGTACTGCAAGGGTACGGGCGGTACGGCCATTTACGGCCCGTACCGCCCGAAACCACAGCGCGTGAAGCGGCGAACGTCAGACGCGACGACGCTTCGGCGGGCGGCAGCCGTTGTGCGGGGTCGGGGTGACGTCCTGGATGGAGCCGACCTCGAGGCCCGTGGCCTGCAGGGAACGGATCGCGGTCTCACGACCGGAGCCCGGGCCCTTGACGAACACGTCGACCTTGCGCATGCCGTGCTCCTGGGCGCGGCGGGCAGCCGACTCGGCGGCCATCTGCGCGGCGAACGGCGTGGACTTCCGGGAGCCCTTGAAGCCGACGTGGCCGGCGGAGGCCCAGGAGATCACGTTGCCGGACGGGTCCGTGATCGAAACGATCGTGTTGTTGAACGTGCTCTTGATGTGCGCGTGGCCGTGAGCGACGTTCTTCTTTTCCTTGCGGCGCACCTTCTTGGCAGCGCCCTGACGTCCCTTGGGGGGCATCTACAAACTCCTACGGGGAGGTGGTCGGTCCTACAGCGAAGACCGCTGATGAAGCGTTGTCCGCTGAGGACTACTTCTTGCCCGGCTTCTTCTTGCCGGCGATGGCGCGACGCGGGCCCTTGCGGGTACGAGCGTTCGTGCTGGTGCGCTGACCGCGGACGGGCAGACCACGACGGTGACGCAGACCCTGGTAGCAGCCGATCTCGACCTTGCGGCGGATGTCGGCCTGGATCTCGCGACGGAGGTCACCCTCGGTCTTGATGTTGTTGTCGACGTACTCACGAATCGCGACGAGCTGCTCCTCGGAGAGGTCGCGAACGCGGGTGTTCGGGTCGATACCGGTCTCGGCCAGCGTCTGCTGGGAGAGCGTCCGGCCGATGCCGAACACGTAGGTCAGGGCGACCTCCACGCGCTTTTCGCGCGGGATGTCAACACCGGAAACGCGTGCCATTCAATGGCTCCTGGTGATCTTCGGAGGTCTTCCGCAGAACCGGCTCCCGGCCGCCGTACTAGGTACGAACCGAGTCCCCGGCCTCCGAACCGGGGGTGTCGAGCTGGTTGGCTCGGGTCCTGCGTATGAACAAATTCAGCTTGCGTCGCGCGAATCTCTGCGATGGATGCAGAGGGATCGGTCGTGCGTCAGCCCTGGCGCTGCTTGTGGCGCGGGTTCTCGCAGATGACCATGACCCGACCGTGACGGCGGATCACCCTGCACTTGTCGCAGATCTTCTTGACGCTCGGCTTGACCTTCATTGGTGAGGTTCTCCGGGTCAGTGCCACCACCCCGGGGGAAACCGGGATGCGGGCAAGATCTACTTGTAGCGGTAGACGATCCGGCCACGCGTCAGGTCGTACGGAGACAGCTCCACCACGACCCGGTCGTCAGGGAGGATGCGGATGTAGTGCATACGCATCTTGCCGCTGATGTGTGCCAGGACCTGGTGGCCGTTCTGGAGCTCGACCTTGAACATGGCGTTCGGCAGAGACTCGACGACAGTGCCCTCGATCTCGATGGCACCTTGCTTCTTGGCCACGCTTCGCCCTTCGAATCGACTACCTTGATCGACTCTCTTGCTTTCCCTTACGGGCGCATGCGGACATGCGGGTGCACGAGAGCCGACGAGTCAGTCTACGTCAGGGCACCCGGAAACACGAATCGAGGGAGTCTGCCCCATACGGAAGATCCTCATGCAAGGGGGTCCGGAGCCGCCGTGATCCCGTACTCCGCCAGCTTCGCCTTGCCGCCGTCCGGCGCCGTCAGCACCAGCGGCCCCTCCTCGGTCAGCGCGATCGAGTGCTCCCAGTGGGACGACCACGTGCCGTCGGTGGTGATGACCGTCCAGTCGTCCTCGAGGACCTCGGTCTTCGGGGTGCCGAGGGAGACCATCGGCTCGATCGCGAGGCAGAAGCCGGGGACCAGCTTGGGGCCCTTGCCGCGGCGGCGGTCGACGTAGTTCAGCAGGTGCGGGTCCATGTGCATCTCGGTGCCGATGCCGTGGCCGCCGTAGTCCTCGATGATGCCGTAGCGGCCGCCGCCGGGCTTGGGCTGGCGGCGGATGTACGTCTCGACCGCCCGGGAGATGTCGACCAGGCGGTTGCCCTGCTTCATGGCCGCGATGCCGGCCCACATCGACTCCTCGGTCACCCGGGAGAGCTCCAGCAGCTCCGGAGCGTGACCGGAGCCCACGAATGCGGTGTACGCGGCGTCGCCGTGCCAGCCGTCGATGATCGCGCCGCAGTCGATGGAGATGACATCGCCGTCCTTCAGCACGACCTCGTCGGACGGGATGCCGTGGACCACGACGTCGTTGACCGAGGTGCAGATCGTCGCGGGGAAGCCGCCGTACCCGAGGAAGTTCGACTTGGCTCCGTGCTCGGCGAGCACCTTGCGGGCGACCTCGTCCAGGTCCTTGGTGCTGGCGCCGGGTACGGCCGCCTCCCGGGTGGCCGCGTGGATCGCGGCGACGACCAGGCCCGCCGCACGCATCTTGGCGATCTGCTCGGGGGTCTTGATCTGCACCATGGGGGCCTGCGCTCTCCGTCACTCACGTGGGCTGGGTTACGTACACAACACTACGGCCGCGGCGCCCGGGAGGGCACCGCGGCCGGAAGGACCGCGATCTACTTGTTCTCGGCCTTCTCGCGCTTGAGGGCCTCCAGCGCCCGCTGCGTGATCTCGTCCACCGGACCCAGGGAGGAGATCGTCACGACCAGCCCCTGCGCCTTGTAGTAGTCGATGATCGGCTCGGTCTGCGTGTGGTAGACCTCCAGCCGCTTGCGGACGGTCTCCTCGGAGTCGTCGTCGCGCTGGTACAGCTCACCGCCGCAGACGTCGCACACGCCCTCCTGCTTCGGGCGGCTGTACGTCACGTGGAAGACGTGGGACGAGTCGTTGCGGCAGATGCGCCGGCCGGCGATCCGCTTGACGACCTCCTCCTCCGGGACCTCCAGGTCCAGGACGGCGTCGAGCTTGATGTCCTCACTGTCCAGCAGCTGGTCCAGCGCCTCGGCCTGCGACACGTTGCGCGGGAACCCGTCCAGCAGGAAGCCGTTCTCCGCGTCCGGCTGCTCCATGCGGTCCTTGGCCATCGCGATGGTGACCTCGTCGGGTACGAGGTTGCCGGCGTCCATGTAGGACTTCGCGAGCTTGCCCAGCTCGGTCTGCTGGCTGATGTTGGCCCGGAACAGGTCGCCGGTGGAGATGTGCGGGATGGCCAGCTTCTCTGCGAGCCGGACGGCTTGCGTTCCCTTACCGGCACCCGGCGGCCCGACGAGGACGATACGCATCAGCGGAGGAACCCTTCGTAATTGCGCTGCTGGAGCTGGCTCTCGATCTGCTTCACCGTCTCGAGACCGACACCCACGATGATCAGGATGCTGGTTCCGCCGAAGGGGAAGTTGTTCGAGGCATTGAACCCGACCAACGCCATTGTTGGCACGAGAGCGATCAGACCCAGATACAGCGAACCCGGCCAGGTGATCCGGTTGAGCACGTAGCTCAGGTACTCAGCGGTCGGTCGGCCAGCCCGGATGCCCGGGATGAAGCCACCATACTTCTTCATGTTGTCGGCGACTTCCTCGGGGTTGAAGGAGATCGCCACGTAGAAGAACGCGAAGAAAACGATGAGCAAGAAGTACGAAGTGATGTAAATCGGGTGATCGCCCTTGGTCAGATTCTGCTCGACCCAGGTCTTCCAGCCCGACTTGGTTCCCGAGAACTGCGCCACCAAGGCCGGAATGTAGAGCAGCGACGAGGCGAAGATGACGGGAATCACACCCGCCTGGTTCACCTTGAGCGGGATGTACGTGGACGTACCACCGTAGGAACGCCGGCCGATCATGCGCTTCGCGTACTGCACCGGGATGCGGCGCTGCGCCTGCTCGACGAAGACGACGAGCGCGACCATGACCAGGCCGACCAGGATGACCGTGCCGAACTCGATCCAGCCGCCGGCCAGGGTGCCCTGCTTCTTGATGGCCCACAGCGCGGACGGGAAGGTCGCGGCGATCGAGATGAACATCAGGATCGACATGCCGTTGCCGATGCCGCGGTCGGTGATCAGCTCACCGAGCCACATCACGACGGCCGTACCGGCGGTCATGCAGATGACCATGGTGATCGTGGTGAAGATCGCCTGGTCCGGGACGATCGAGTTGGCGACCGAGCAGGTACCGAACAGGGCCCCGCTGCGGGCGGTGGCAACCAGACCCGTGCCCTGCAGGATGGCGAGCGCAACGGTCAGGTAGCGGGTGTACTGCGTGATCTTGGCAGTGCCGGCCTGCCCCTCCTTCTTGAGGGCTTCCAGGCGCGGAATCACGACTGTCAGCAGCTGCAGGATGATGCTGGCCGTGATGTACGGCATGATCCCGAGCGCGAAGATCGTGATCTGCAGCAGCGCACCACCGCTGAACATGTTGACCAGCCCGAAGAGACCCTGGTTACCGGAGGCCTCGCGGACACACTGCTGGACGTTCTTGTAGTTGACGCCCGGGATCGGGACGTGGGTACCGACTCGGTAGACCACGATGATGGCCAGCGTGAACAGCAGCTTCTTGCGCAGGTCGGGCGTCTTGAACGCCCGGGCGAACGCGGTGAGCACGGTGCCTCCTGCGACCCCCGCGTATGCGCGTGAGGTGACGACTAAATTCGGGTTGATGACCTGTGGAACGAGGTTACGGCATGCCAAGACAGCGCTGGATGCCAGTCGCCACAGCCTACCTATATCAGGGCTCCGCCGGAACGCCGACCGACGGCCCGTCAGAGGTGAGCCATCGATCCCTCGCACCTCAGGGCAATTTCGAACACATGTCTCAAAAGTGCTCGCGCCCCACGGCGGATGCCTCATACGGTTCTTGATCGAAGCGCCGGATCACGGGGTGCCAAGCACACCGCTGTGAACGTCATCGCCGCTGCGGCAGCAGCTGCGGCGACGGGCCTGCTGCTCGTTCCCGCAGCCTCGGCAACGACCGGTGACGGAAAGTGCACCACGACTACTCCATCGCGAGCTGGATCGCCGACCCCGGAGCCTCCTGCTCGGTCACCGGACCTGATCGACGTCGACTTCAAGGGTGCCTCCATCAAGCTCGCCGAGGACACCAAGGGAACCCGGCCCGCTCGACAAGCCAGGCCCCACTTCGTTCAGGAAGAAGGCCTCGGCGTTTCGTCCGGGCACTTCGCCATTCCTGTCCGCCTGCCGCACAGGGCTGGGCACGCACCTACCACTGAGATCGAGCGAACCTTCGCCTGACTGCACGGCTTCCGACGTCCGCGAAGCATTGCTCAAACACGCCCGCTGCCCGCCCCCGCAGGACAACTCAGCTGATTGTTGTTAAGGCCTGCTTGGAGCCGTAGCCCGGGGCCATATCACAGGGCTTCGGACAACCGCATTTCCAATCCGGACCGCCACCGATTTTCGGCCACTCTCTGTCACCCACGGGCGATATAAATGCTTGACAGGTTCAAGTCGAAACTCCTACGATCATTCTCGACCAAATCGATCAGGAACTTTGAACTGATCGCGCTCGTGCGCAAGCGTATAGCGCACAGACAGTCAATTGAAAAAAGGGGGATCAATGGTAAAGGTGCGTCTGGTCGCCAGCGCTGCGGCAGCCATCGTAGCCGGGATCGGGATGACCGCGGCTTCCACGTCACCTGCCGTTGCCCGTACAGGGGACGGCAATTGCGAGAAGACCGAACTCTGCGTGTACGACTCCTACGGTCAGAAGACGAATGAGGGCTACTACGACCTCAGGGGCGGTCACAAGAATTTCCACGGAATGAACTGGTTCCGTGGCGATCACGGCAACATCGGTGATGACATCAGCTCTGTCAAGGCAGGGTCGAACCCTGACTGCCAGGGCTGGACCATCTGGCAGCACGTGAACTACAAGGGCTACAGCTTCCACATCGCCAAGGGAGTGAAGTTCGACTTCACGGGTGGCTATGCCTGGATGTACAACGAAGCCTCCTCCCTCGAAAAGTGGCGCTGTTAATCCTCCAGGTGGCGCTACTAAATAGATACCGTTGAACTGAGTGCCGGCCCTTCAAGGGGCCGGCACTCAGCCGTCTTATGGGGCAGCTGGAAGCGGAATGAAGAATCTCACTCGGTACAGCATGGGCACTCTTGCGCTCGCTGCAGTGCTCGTCGCCTGCTCGACAGGAGGAAAGGGCTCGGAGGAGAAACGCGATCGGCCCGAACGCGCGAACATCGACGCGAAGACTGGACATGTCAGTCGGCCGCTGGACAGATACTTCCTCTCACCGCAAGACGTTCTGCAGATCAGGAAAGCGGAAGTATCTCTGACCAATCGTTGCATGCGCGATCTTCATTATGAGAGTCACCCCCTGCCGATGCCTAAGATGGAGCGCGAAGAGTCGAATCTTTCCGAGTTCCTGGTATTCCCCGTGTCGCAGGTCAGAAAAAACGGCTACGAAGTCACCCACAAGGCGTCCGATTCAAAAGCCGAGTGGAGTCGTCGGGCTACGCGCACTCAGCGCGGACTACTGGATGGAACCCTGAGACACCACAACGGTAAGGTCGTTCCCAAGGGCGGATGCTCGACATTCGCCGCCCAGGCTCTGATGAAGGGAACGAAGCCCCACCGAATTCGAATCGACGGCATGTCGATTACATATGACGCGAGCGCAACACCGGATGGACTTTTCGACTCCGTGATGAGCGCCATGCGATACTCCACGGCCGTGCAATCCGACAGTGATGAAAGAGTCAAGAGCGTCAACGAAGAATGGTCTTCCTGCATGCAGGAAGCAGGGTTTCAATACGCTTCTCCACAGGCGGCGGCGAATGACAGCCGGTGGTCCAAGGGCAACGAGCCGACAAAGCTGGAGACAACTGTTGCGGTAGCGGATATGGGATGCAAGAAGGAGGTCCGCTACCTGGACACTGTGGTGGAAGTTCAATCAGAGCACGAGCGAGAAATGATTGCAAAACATTCAGCAACCATAAGTTCGCTTCGGAAAGATTCGAAGGTATGGCTGTCCAACGCCGAAGAAGAATTCAATAAATAGGCGCAGGTCAGTCAGTAAATACTGTCTACATGAACAAATAGAGCCGCCCCCGCGTTAGCGCGGGGGCGGCTCTACCAGCAACTAAGAACTGGCTCAGACCAGCTCGGTGACCGTACCGCCGGCAGCGGTGATCTTCTCCTTGGCGGAGCCGGAGACGGCGTCCACCGTCACCTGCAGCGCCACGGAGATCTCGCCCTGGCCGAGGACCTTGACGAGGCTGTTCTTGCGAACGGCACCCTTGGCCACCAGACCCTCGACCGTGACCTCGCCACCCTCGGGGTAGAGCGCGGCCAGCTTGTCGAGGTTCACGACCTGGAACTCGGTCTTGAACGGGTTCTTGAAGCCCTTCAGCTTCGGAAGACGCATGTGGAGGGGCATCTGCCCACCCTCGAAGCGCTCCGGAACCTGGTAACGGGCCTTCGTACCCTTGGTACCACGACCGGCCGTCTTACCCTTCGACGCCTCACCACGACCCACACGGGTCTTGGCGGTCTTGGCGCCCGGGGCGGGACGGAGGTTGTGGATCTTGAGCGGGTTGTTCTCCGCCATGATCAGACCTCCTCAACCGTCACGAGGTGGCGGACGGTGTGCACCATGCCGCGGAACTCGGGGCGGTCCTCCTTGACGACCTGCGTGTTGATGCCCTTGAGACCAAGGGAGCGCAGGGTGTCACGGTGGTTCTGCTTGCTGCCGATGTAGGACTTGACCTGCGTAATCTTGAGCTGCGCCATGATTACGCACCCGCCCCGGCACGCGCACGGAGAAGAGCCGCGGGGGCGACGTCCTCGAGCGGCAGACCACGGCGGGCCGCGACCTCCTCGGGACGCTGCAGGCCCTTCAGGGCCTCCACGGTCGCGTGCACGATGTTGATCGCATTGTCGGAGCCGAGCGACTTCGACAGGATGTCGTGGATACCGGCGCACTCGAGCACGGCACGCACCGGGCCACCGGCGATAACGCCGGTACCGGGGGACGCGGGCTTGAGCAGGACGACGCCGGCAGCCTTCTCACCCTGGATGGGGTGCGGGATGGTGCCCTGGATACGGGGGACCTTGAAGAAGTGCTTCTTGGCCTCCTCAACACCCTTGGCGATGGCGGCCGGCACCTCCTTGGCCTTGCCGTAACCGACACCCACGGTGCCGTCACCGTCGCCCACCACGACCAGCGCGGTGAAGCTGAAGCGACGACCACCCTTCACAACCTTGGCGACGCGGTTGATCGCGACAACGCGCTCAACGTACGCGGTCTTCTCGGCGGCAGCAGCGCCGCCGTCACGGCCCTTCCGGTCCCGCCGCTCGCCGCCACCGGCACCGCCACCGCGGCGCTGGGGTCCAGCCATTGGAATTACCTCTCTCTTTTTCCGCTAGCTACGGAACCGACTCAGAACTTGAGTCCGGCTTCGCGGGCGGCGTCCGCCAGGGCGGCGATGCGCCCGGCGTACTGGTTGCCACCACGGTCGAACACGACAGCCTCGACACCGGCGGCCTTGGCGCGCTCGGCGACCAGGGCGCCGACCTGCTTGGCGTGCGTGGACTTGTCGCCCTCGACACCGCGGATCGACGAGTCCAGGGTGGACGCCGACGCAAGGGTGTGACCCTTGATGTCGTCGATCACCTGGGCGACGATGTGGCGGTTCGAACGGGTAACGACCAGACGGGGACGCTCCGCCGTACCGGAAATGTGCTTCCGGATCCGGATGTGACGGCGCTTGATCGCGGCGCGCTTGTAGGCGTCGCCCTTGAGGATCTTCTGCCCGTATGCCATGGCTTACTTACCCGCCTTTCCGACCTTGCGGCGGATGACTTCGCCCTCGTACTTGACACCCTTGGCCTTGTACGGGTCGGGCTTGCGCAGCTTGCGGATGTTGGCCGCAACCTCGCCGACCTTCTGCTTGTCGATGCCCTCGACCTGGAAGCGGGTCGGGGTCTCCACCTTGAAGGTGATGCCCTCGGGCGCCTCGACGACGATCGGGTGGCTGTAGCCGAGCGCGAACTCGAGGTTCGAGCCCTTGGCCGTCACGCGGTAACCGACACCGCTGATCTCGAGCTTCTTCACGTAACCCTGGGTCACGCCGGTGATCATGTTCGCCACCAGCGTGCGGGACAGGCCGTGCAGGGCCTTGTTCTGACGCTCGTCGTTCGGGCGCGTCACCTGCAGGGTGCCGTCCTCGCCCTTAGCGATGTCGATCGGCGCGACAACGGTGTGGGTCAGCGAGCCCTTGGGGCCCTTGACCGAGACCGTACGGCCGTCGATGGTGACGTCCACGCCGGCGGGAACCGTGATGGGGAGCTTGCCAATACGCGACATAGCTGTTTCCTCCGTTCCCTTCCGTTACCAGACGTAGGCGAGGACTTCTCCGCCTACGCCCTTCTTGCCGGCCTGCTTGTCGGTGAGGAGCCCGTGCGACGTGGAGATGATCGCCACGCCGAGGCCGCCCAGCACCTTGGGCAGGGAGGTGGACTTCGCGTACACCCGGAGACCGGGCTTGGAGATCCGCTTGATGCCCGCGATGGAGCGCTCACGGTTCGGGCCGAACTTCAGCTCGAGAACGAGGTTCTTACCGACCTCGGCGTCCTCGACCTTCCAGCCCGTGATGAAGCCCTCCTGCTGGAGGATCTCCGCGATGTGAGACTTGATCTTCGATGCCGGCATCGTCACGGAGTCGTGGTATGCCGAGTTCGCGTTCCGCAGACGCGTAAGCATGTCTGCGATCGGATCAGTCATGGTCATGAATTGGCCTTCGGCCTCTCTCGCCGGGGTTTCCTGGTGCGCCATCCCTCTCCCCGATCCGAGACGGGACGGGTGCGGCGCGGTGGACCTACGGCGTAGTAAGTCGTACGGGCGCGGCAGACGCCCAACCCCGCAAGCCTACGGCATGCGGAGAAGGGCCCCTGCCGACCCAGATGCTTACCGAGAGCTTCAGGAATCCCTAAAAGCGGGGATTACCAGGAGCTCTTGGTCACGCCCGGCAGCTCGCCACGGTGAGCCATCTCACGAAGGCACACGCGGCAGAGGCCGAACTTGCGGTACACGGAGTGCGGACGGCCGCAGCGCTGGCAGCGGGTGTAGCCACGCACACCGAACTTGGGCTTGCGAGCAGCCTTAGCGATCAGAGCCTTCTTCGCCATCTCGCTCACGCCTCCTTGAAGGGGAAGCCGAGGTGACGAAGGAGCGCGCGGCCCTCAGCGTCGTTGGTCGCCGTGGTCACCACGGTGATGTCCATACCCCGGGTGCGGTCGATCTTGTCCTGGTCGATCTCGTGGAACATGACCTGCTCCGTGAGACCGAAGGTGTAGTTGCCACGGCCGTCGAACTGCTTGGGGGACAGGCCGCGGAAGTCGCGGATGCGCGGCAGCGCGAGCGACAGGGTGCGGTCCAGGAACTCCCACATGCGGTCGCCACGGAGCGTGACGTGGGCACCGATCGGCTGGCCCTCACGCAGCTTGAACTGCGCGATGGACTTACGGGCCTTGGTGACCTGCGGCTTCTGGCCGGTGATCGTGGTGAGGTCGCGGATGGCGCCATCGATCAGCTTGGAGTCGCGGGCGGCGTCGCCCACACCCATGTTGACCACGATCTTGACGAGGCCGGGGATCTGCATGACGTTCTCGTACTTGAACTCGTCACGCAGCTTGCCCGCGATCTCCTCGCGGTACTTCTGCTTCAGACGCGGAGTGGTGGTGGTAGCCATCAGATGTCCTCACCCGTCCGCTTGGCAACGCGGATCTTGTTGCCTTCGTCGTCGAAGCGGTAACCGACACGCGTGACGACCTTGTTACCGTCCTTCTCAACGACCAGCTGGACGTTGGAGACGTGGATCGGCGCCTCGGTCGTGACGATGCCGCCGGCCTGCGAACCGCTGGCGGTCGGGCCGGCCTTGGTGTGCTTCTTGACCCGGTTGACACCCTCGACCAGGACACGCTCGTCGCGCGGGTAAGCGGCAATGACCTTGCCCTGCTTGCCCTTGTCCTTACCGGTGATGACCTGGACCAGGTCGCCCTTCTTGATCTTCATGCTTACAGCACCTCCGGCGCGAGCGAGATGATCTTCATGAACTTCTTCTCGCGCAGCTCACGGCCGACCGGGCCGAAGATGCGGGTGCCGCGAGGGTCGCCGTCGTTCTTCAGAATGACGGCGGCGTTCTCGTCGAAGCGGATGTACGAGCCGTCCGGACGGCGGCGCTCCTTGACGGTGCGAACGATGACCGCCTTGACGACGTCACCCTTCTTCACGTTGCCACCGGGGATCGCGTCCTTGACGGTGGCGACGATGACGTCACCGATGCCCGCGTAGCGGCGACCGGAGCCACCGAGCACACGGATGCAAAGGATTTCCTTCGCACCAGTGTTGTCGGCGACGCGCAGTCGCGACTCCTGCTGGATCACGTCTATCTCCTGATCGTCTGCCGGTTCCCCGGGGGCCGCTACGCAGCGGCCCCCGGAGCCTGGCGGAACTGACCTGCGGGGTTAGCCCCGCAGGAAATTACTTGGCCTTCTCGAGGATCTCGACGACGCGCCAGCGCTTCGTCGCGGACAGCGGCCGGGTCTCCATGAGGAGGACACGGTCGCCGACACCCGCGGCGTTCTGCTCGTCGTGCGCCTTGAGCTTGTTCGTACGGCGGATGACCTTGCCGTACAGCGCGTGCTTGACACGGTCCTCGACGGCGACGACGACGGTCTTGTCCATCTTGTCGCTGACGACGAGACCCTCACGGGTCTTGCGGAAACCGCGCGCCTCGGTGTTCTCAGTCACGTTGCTCTCGCTCATCAGGCGCTCTCCACCGTCTCGATGCCCAGCTCGCGCTCACGCATCAGGGTGTAGATCCGCGCGATGTCCTTACGGACGGCCTTGAGCCGACCGTGGTTCTCGAGCTGACCCGTCGCCGCCTGGAAGCGGAGGTTGAACAGCTCTTCCTTGGCCTCGCGGAGCTTGTTCAGAAGCTCCTCGTTGCCCAGCTCGCGCAGCTCGGACGCCTTGGTACCGGCCGACATCACGCTTCACCTGCCTCGCGCTTGACGATCCGGCACTTCATCGGCAGCTTGTGGGCTGCGCGAGTAAGGGCCTCACGGGCGATCTTCTCGTTGGGGTAGGACAGCTCGAACATGACCCGGCCCGGGTGCACGTTCGCGATCCACCACTCCGGAGAACCCTTACCGGAACCCATGCGGGTCTCGGCAGGCTTCTTCGTCAGCGGGCGGTCCGGGTAGATGTTGATCCAGACCTTGCCGCCACGCTTGATGTGGCGGGTCATCGCGATACGAGCCGCCTCGATCTGGCGGTTGGTCACGTACGCCGGCGTGAGGGCCTGAATGCCGTACTCGCCGAACGCGACCGTCGTACCGCCCTTGGCCTGACCACGGCGCTTCGGGTGGTGCTGCTTGCGGTGCTTGACCCTACGGGGGATCAGCATGTCGGTCAGGCCTCCGTTCCGGTGCTCTCAGCCGGAGCGGACGCAGGAGCCTCGGCCTTGGGGGCCTCGGCGCCGGCAGCCTGCTGCGGCTTGCGACCGCGCCGCTCGCCACCACGGCCACCACGGGCCGGGCGGTCGGCACCACCACGGGCCGGGCGGTTACCCGCACGGGCCGCAGCGTTCTCGGCGCGGACCTCGGCGATGTTCTTGACGTCGCCCTTGTAGATCCAGACCTTCACACCGATACGGCCGAAGGTCGTCTTGGCCTCGAAGAAGCCGTAGTCCACGTTCGCGCGGAGCGTGTGCAGGGGCACACGGCCCTCGCGGTAGAACTCCGAGCGGGACATCTCGGCGCCGCCGAGGCGGCCACCGCACTGGATCTTGATGCCCTTGGCGCCGGCCTTCATCGCCGACTGCATGCTCTTACGCATGGCGCGACGGAAGGAGACGCGGGAGGAGAGCTGCTCGGCAACGGCCTGGGCAACCAGCTGAGCGTCGGTCTCGGGGTTCTTGACCTCGAGGATGTTCAGCTGGACCTGCTTGCCCGTGAGCTTCTCGAGGTCACCGCGGATGCGGTCGGCCTCGGCGCCACGGCGGCCGATGACGATGCCCGGACGAGCGGTGTGGATGTCCACCCGCACGCGGTCACGGGTGCGCTCGATCTCAACCTTCGAGATACCGGCGCGCTCCATGCCGGACGTCATCATCCGACGGATGGCGACGTCTTCCTTGACGTAGTCCTTGTACAGCTTGTCGGCGTACCAACGCGACTTGAAGTCGGTCGTGACACCGAGCCGGAACCCGTGCGGGTTTACCTTCTGGCCCATTACCGGGTTCCTTCCTTGCTGCTGACGACCACAGTGATGTGGCTGGTCCGCTTGCGGATCCGGTAGGCACGGCCCTGGGCACGCGGACGGAACCGCTTCAGGGTCGGGCCCTCGTCGACGTACGCCTCGGAAATGAAGAGGCTGTCGGCGTCGGTGTGGTCGTAGTTGTGCGCGGCGTTGGCAATGGCGCTGTCGAGCACCTTGCCGACCGGCACGGAGGCTGCCTGCGGAGCGAATCGCAGAACAGCCTGAGCCTCCGTGGCATCCATGCCACGGATAAGGTCCACCACGCGGCGGGCCTTCATGGGCGTAACGCGGATGTACCGCGCCTGGGCCCTGGCTTCCATGGTTGTCCCTCTCAGTTACTTACGTGTCTGAATGCGATCCGCTACTAGCGGCGCTTCGACTTCCGGTCGTCCTTGACGTGGCCCCGGAAGGTGCGGGTCGGCGAGAACTCGCCGAGCTTGTGGCCGACCATCGACTCGGTGACGAACACCGGGATGTGGGTCTTGCCGTTGTGCACCGCGATCGTGTGACCGAGCATGGCCGGGACGATCATCGAGCGACGGGACCAGGTCTTGATGACGTTCTTGGTACCGGCTTCGTTCTGGACATCCACCTTCTTGATCAGGTGGTCGTCGACGAAGGGTCCCTTCTTCAAGCTACGAGGCATCTCAACCCGTCCTTAGCGCTTCTTGTTCGTCTTGCGGCGGCGGACGATGTACTTGTTCGACGCCTTCTTGGGCGAACGAGTACGGCCTTCCTTCTTGCCCCACGGGGACACAGGGTGGCGACCACCGGAGGTCCGGCCCTCACCACCACCGTGCGGGTGGTCAACCGGGTTCATGACGACACCACGGACGGTCGGGCGAACGCCCAGCCACCGCTTACGGCCGGCCTTACCCCAGTTGATGTTGCTCTGCTCGGCGTTGCCGACCTCGCCGATGGTGGCGCGGCAGCGGACGTCGACCAGGCGGATCTCACCGGACGGCATGCGCAGGTGGGCCATCGAGCCCTCCTTCGCGAGCAGCTGCACGGAGGCACCGGCGGAGCGGGCGAACTTGGCACCGCCACCGGGACGGAGCTCGATCGCGTGGATCGTGGTACCGACCGGGATGTTGCGGATGGCCAGGTTGTTGCCCGGCTTGATGTCGGCCCCGGGACCGTTCTCGACGCGGTCACCCTGCTGCAGGTTGCGCGGGGCGAGGATGTAGCGCTTCTCGCCGTCGGCGTAGTGCAGCAGCGCGATGCGCGCGGTGCGGTTGGGGTCGTACTCGATGTGCGCGACCTTCGCCGGCACGCCGTCCTTGTCGTGACGACGGAAGTCGATCACACGGTAGGCGCGCTTGTGTCCGCCACCCTGGTGGCGAACGGTCACACGACCGGCGTTGTTACGGCCGCCCTTGCTGTGCAGGGGGCGGACCAGCGACTTCTCCGGCGTGGACCGCGTGACCTCGACGAAGTCGGCGACGCTGGCGCCACGACGGCCCGGCGTAGTCGGCTTGTACTTGCGGATTCCCATTTCTCAGTCCTCGTCCGATATCGGACGATCCGGACCGCCCTTAGGCGGTCGGACCGCCGAAGATGTCGATACGGTCGCCCTCGGCGAGGGTCACGATCGCGCGCTTGCTGCCGGCACGCTGACCGAAACCGGTCTTCGTGCGCTTGCGCTTGCCCTGGCGGTTGATCGTGTTGACCCCGGTGACCTTGACCGAGAAGACCGCCTGGACGGCCTGCTTGATCTGGGTCTTGTTGGCGTTCGGGTCGACGATGAACGTGTACTTGTTCTCGTCGAGGAGCGCGTAGCTCTTCTCGGAGACGACCGGCTTGAGCAGCACGTCACGGGGGTCCGTGTACGACTTGCTCAGCGGGGTCTCGACGGTGTTCTTGCCCTCGGTGGCGTGGCGCTTCGCCTTGGCGACGCGCGCGGCCTTGGCGGCCTTGGCGGCCTTCGAGGCAATGCTCGGGTGACGCGTAGCCATCAGGCTTCGCTCCCTTCGGTGTCAGCGGCCTTGGGGCCAGACACGAAGGACTCGAAAGCGGCCTGGGTGAAGACCACGTCGTCCGAGACGAGAACGTCGTACGTGTTCAGCTGGCCCGGCTCCAGGATGTGGACCTGGGGCAGGTTGCGGGCGGACAGCCACGCGGCCTCGTCGGCGCGCTCGACGACCAGGAGCAGGTTCTTGCGCTCCGAGATCTTGCCGAACAGGCTCTTCGCGGCCTTCGTGGACGGGTTGCCGCCCTCGATCACGCCGGAGACGACGTGGATGCGGTTGTGGCGGGCCCGGTCGGTGAGGGCGTGGCGCAGGGCCGCGGCCTTCATCTTCTTCGGGGTCCGCTGCGAGTAGTCACGCGGCTGCGGGCCGTGGACGACGCCACCGCCGGCGAACTGCGGCGCACGGGTCGAGCCCTGACGGGCGCGGCCGGTGCCCTTCTGGCGGTACGGCTTCTTGCCGCCACCACGGACTTCACCGCGACGCTTGGTCTTGTGCGTGCCCTGGCGGGCAGCGGCGTTCTGCGCGACGACGACCTGGTGAAGCAGCGGGATGCTGATCTTCTCCACGCCGAAGATCTCCGCGGGGAGCTCGACGCTACCGGTCTTCTCGCCCGCAGGCGAAAGGATGTCAACAGTGCTCATCGGTACCTCAGGCCCCCTTGGCCGCGGTGCGGACCAGGACGAGGCCGCCGTTCGGACCGGGAACCGCGCCCTTGATGAGCAGCAGACCCTTCTCCGCGTCAACGGCGTGGACGGTCAGGTTCTGGGTGGTGACCCGCTCGTTGCCCATACGACCCGCCATGCGGAGGCCCTTGAACACGCGGCCCGGGGTGGCGCAGCCACCGATGGAACCGGGCGAGCGGTGCTTGCGCTGGGTGCCGTGTCCGGCGCCGAGGCCCTTGAAGTTGTGACGCTTCATGACACCGGCGAAGCCCTTGCCCTTGCTCTTGCCGGTCACGTCGACCTTGATCCCGGCCTCGAACACCTCAGCGGTGATCTCCTGGCCGAGGGTGTACTCGGAGGCGTCCGCGGTGCGGATCTCAACGAGGTGGCGACGCGGCGTGACATCGGCCTTGGCGAAGTGGCCCTTGAGGGGCTTGTTCACCTTGCGCGGGTCGATCTCGCCGAAGGCGATCTGGACGGACTCGTAGCCGTCGACATCGTTCGTGCGGACCTGGGTGACGACGTTGGGGCCGGCCTTGACGACGGTGACCGGAACAACACGGTTGTTCTCGTCCCACACCTGCGTCATGCCGAGCTTCTCGCCCAGGATGCCCTTGATCTGCTTAGCCATTCTCAGATCACCGGCCCCTAGAGCTTGATCTCGATGTCGACACCGGCCGGGAGGTCGAGTCGCATCAGAGAGTCAACGGTCTTGGGCGTCGGGTCGAGGATGTCGATCAGGCGCTTGTGCGTGCGCATCTCGAAGTGCTCGCGCGAGTCCTTGTACTTGTGCGGCGACTTGATGACGCAGTACACGTTCTTCTCAGTGGGCAGCGGCACCGGGCCCGCGACCGACGCACCAGTGCGGGTCACCGTCTCGACGATCTTCTTCGCCGAGGAGTCGATGACCTCGTGGTCGTAGGCCTTGAGCCGGATGCGGATCTTCTGTCCCGCCATGGCTACTCAGTAGTCCTGTCTCTTCTTACGCTCTGGAACCCGGTGTTCCGTCATTCCGTCCTCCGACCCACGCGGTCGGGCGTGTCGCGCTCCCGCTGACACAGATGCCCCTTGTTCGAACATCCCTGCGGGGAATGCACACGGCCCTTCCGGAACCGCAAGCCGAGGGCGGAAGGCCCACCGGGCGCCTGGTCGGTGCCGCACTCCACTTCCCGAAAGATTCCCGTACGTCCGCCCCAGTGCTGCCAACAGGCAGTTAGGACGACGAGTACTGTGGGACTCGCTTCCGGTCCTCCCGGCGGGAGGCGCGCAGCATCAACACTCGACCGAGCAACTCGGACAGTCTGCCATATGGAGCGGGGGCTCCGCCAATCGAGCCGGAGAGAATACCCCGGGAGTGACGCAGGTCAAACCGGCGTGCGGGTCCGGTGCAGAACCCCGGTGCACCGGCCGGGCTGGGCATGCCCCCACTAAGATCGATCCCCTGTGCCGACAATCAGGGGGAGCGGACGCGCATGGAGCATCTGCGTCATGACGACCCGACGCAGATCGGGCCCTACACGGTTCTGGCCGCGGTTGACGGCCTGCACGAGAGGCGCCGGACACCCGACCGCCGCTACCTCGCCCGCAGCGCGGACGGCCGGCGCACGGTCATCGTCTGCGTTCCGCGGCCCGGCGCGGATCCCGCCCTCTGGTCCGCAGAGACGGAGAGCGCCCGACGCCTGTCGCTGCCCGGCTTCGCACCCGTGACGGAGGCGGACGGGTCCGCGACGCCCCCCTGGTGTGCGATCCCGTACGTTCCTGTGCTCCCGCTGCCCGCCGCTCTCGCCGCGCACGGCGGTCCCCTGCCCGAGGCCTTCGTACGAGCGCTGGGGGCGGCCCTGGCCTCGGTGCTGGCCGTGGCCCACGCGCAGGGCGTGACCCACGCCGGTCTGTCACCGGCCGCCGTACTGCTCGGCACCGACGGGCCGCGGCTGGCCTGCTTCGGGGCGGTGCGGGCTGCGGGCCCGGACGGTGCGCAGCGTGACGGGGCGCCGGGTCTCGACCCGGGGTGCCTGCCCCCGGAGCAGGCACAGGGCGGCCTGCCGCGCCCGCTGGGCGACGTCTACGGCCTCGGTGCGGTGCTGTCGTACGCGAGCACCGGGCACACCGTCCCCGAGCGGGACGAGCTTCCCGCGTCCCTGCGTGCGCCGGTCACCGCCTGCCTGTCCCGGGACGCGGCGCGACGGCCCTCGGCGGCGGACCTGGCGGCCGCGCTGCTGCCGCCCACGGACCCCACGGCCCCGGGGCATGCCGGTGCCGTACCCGTGCCCACGGTCCTCGACGGCGCGCACCGGCCGGCCGGCACCACCGGGTCGCCGCCCTTCCCGCTGCCGGCGCCCCTCGTCGCCGCCCTCGCCCGCCAGTCGGCGGGCGTCCTTGCAGCACAACTGCCCGTGCGCCGCGCGGAGGTGCGGCTCCCCTGATGTTCTCCCCCCTCGCACATGACGACCCCGAGCAGCTCGGCGCCTACCACCTCGTCGCCCGCCTCGGCAGTGGCGGTATGGGCACGGTCTACCTGGGCCGCTCGGACACCGGACGCATCGCCGCCGTCAAGACCATGCACGCCCGTACGGCCACCGATCCGGTCTTCCGTACCCGCTTCCGCCTGGAGACCGACGCCGCCCGGGTCATCGGCGCTCGTCACGGCGCGCGCGTCTTCGACGCCGACACACTCCACGCAACGCCCTGGCTGGCCACCGAATACGTCATCGGCCCGCCCCTCGACGACGCCGTCCGGCTGGCCGGACCGCTGCCAGAACGTGCGGTACGCGCCCTCGGCTCGCTCCTGTGCGAGGCCCTGGACCAGCTGCACGGCTCGGACGTCGTCCACCGCGACCTCAAGCCGTCCAACATCATGCTGACGGCCGACGGCCCCAAGGTCATCGACTTCGGTATCGCCCGGGCGATCGGGGACGACCGCCTGACCCGGGCCGGAGTCGCGGCGGGCACACCCGCGTTCATGTCGCCCGAACAGGCGACGGGCGGGGAACACGCGCCGGCCGGAGACGTGTTCGCGCTGGCGGGGGTGCTGGTCTTCGCCGCGACGGGGCGGGGCCCCTTCGGCGCGGGGCAGGCCGCGGATCTGCTGTTCCGGGTGCGGTACGCCGAGCCGGACCTGACCGGCGTCCCGGCCGGCCTCGTCCAGGTCCTGCGACCGTGCTTCGAAAAGGACCCGCGGCAGCGCCCGACGACGGCTTGGCTGCGCTCCCGACTCGCCCGACCCGACGACGGCACGGGCGACTTCGCTCACGGCCTGCCGCAGCCGGTGCTCACGGACATCGCCCGGCGCGCCACGGAGGTCTGGCGGGTCGAACCGCGCCGGCTCCCGCCCCCGGCCGGCCACAGCCCTGCCGAAACCGTGCCCGACGGCACCCCGGCGGGGATGTCCCGCCGCAGGCTGCTGTCCGTCGGCGCGGGTTCGGCCCTCGGCGTCGCAGCGGCCGGAGCGGGTGCCTGGGCCTGGCTCGGCCACCCCGGCAGCACTCCGGTGCGGCCCGGGCCGACGAGCTCCGCGAAGCCCGCCTGGGACCTGCGCTGGCAGGTGACCGCGGAGTACGCCGACCCGCCCGTGCCACCGACCCCCCTGCTGCTCGACGGGCTGCTGGTCGTCGGCGCGTACGACGTCAAGGGCCTGGACCCGAGGACGGGAAAGACGCTGTGGCCCGACTCCGGCATCTGGTTCGGGCAGCGTACGGCCACCGACGGCAAGCGGATCCACACGCTCGGCTATGCCGCGGACCTGGCCGCGCCCCTGACCGTCTGCCCGGTCGACCTGGCCGACGGGAAGGCCGGCGATCCGCTGCTCGAGCTGAAGGATCTCAACGGCGACCTCTACGGCACGCAGTTGCTGTGCGCCACGGACACCGTCGTCTACGCGGTCGGCGGCAAGGGGTCCCCGTCGCGTGAGGCGAACACCTCGTTCCGCAAGGACCAGACCTGGCACCTGCTCGCTCTCGACATCCGCGCACGGCGCGCGCTCTGGGACGTCCCGCTCCCCGCACGACCCGACGGATCCCAGCGTGCGCACTTCCTCTCGGCCCAGGTGTCGGGCGACCATCTCGTCCTCGTGCAGCAGTCGGCCGCCGGCGCGACGGAGCTGGTCGTGCGCAGCACCCGCACCGGGCAGCTGGTGTGGAGCCGCCCGCTCGACAGCGGGCAGCCCGCCTTCAGCCGGGCCCGCCTGGCCGTCGACGACCGGCACGTGTATCCCTCGGCGGACCGGCTGGTCGCCCTCGGCCTGGACGACGGCAAGGAGGTCTGGCAGCACGACAAGGGCGGTGCCGGAGCCGGACACAGCCCGCCGGCCGTCAAGGACGGGGTCGTGTACGCGGTGGAGGCGGGCCGCGGGATCGTCGCGGTCGACGCCGGCAGCGGCGAGCTGTGCTGGGCCGAGAAGGCAGGCGGTGCGACATCCGCGGACCTCGACGCACCTCCGGTGGTCGGCATCGCGTACGTGTACCGCAAGGCGTCGGCGCGGCTGGCCGCCGTAGACCTGGCCGGAGGCACCGCGACCCACCCCGTCAGGGCGTCCGCCTCGGCGAACTACTTCGCCCACGAATCGTCCCGCCGGCTCATCGCCCTGAGCGCTCAGTACGCGGCGGGCTACTCGCTCCTCTGAGCCCACGGAAATCCTCTGAGACCACGGAGAGCAGCACCGGACATGAAGCCTCTGGACACCGGGGACCCGATCCGTCTCGGGCCCTATCGCATCGTCGGCGTACTCGGCGAGGGCGGGATGGGCAGGGTCTACGTCGGCCAGGACCGCACCGGGCGCGCGGCCGCCGTGAAGGTGCTGCACCGCCACCTCGCGGACGACCCCCATCTCGTCCAGCGCTTCGTCCGCGAGGCACAGATGGCACAGGCGGTCGACAGCCCGGGCGTGGCCCGCGTCCTGGACGCCCGGACCGAAGAAGGCCGCCCCTGGATCGCGACCGAGTTCCTCACCGGCCCGTCCCTCGAAGAGGCCGTGACCACGCACGGCCCCCTGGACGAGAGCACGGTGCGGGTCCTCGCGGCGGCCCTGGCGGGCGCGCTTCAGGACATCCACGCCGCGGGCCTGGTCCACCGCGACCTGAAGCCGGCCAACGTGGTGCTCACTTCGACGGGTCCGCGCGTCATCGACTTCGGCATAGCCCGTCCCGAGCACGGCCTCACACTCACCACCACCGGGCAGGTGCCGGTCACCCCCGGATACGGCGCGCCGGAGCAGGCACTCGGCCACCGAGTCGGCCCGCCCGCAGACGTGTTCTCCCTCGGTGCCCTCCTCGTCCACGCGGCGAGCGGGCAGCGCGCGTACGAGGGTTCGCACATCGCCGCCGTACAGTACGAGGTCGTCCACGGCACGCCCCGCATGGACCGCGTCCCGCCCACCCTCCAGACCCTGATCGCCCCCTGCCTGGCCAAGGATCCCGCGCACCGGCCCGCCCCGGCCGCGATCGCGCAGGCGTTCGCCCCGCCGCGCGGCAGCGACCGCGTCTGGCGCCGGGGACCCGTGGCCGAGGACATCCGGCATCGCGAACGCCACCTGCACGAGCTGACCACCCTGGCCGGAACCATCACACCGGACGGCCTCCCCCGGCGCCGCCTCCTCACGGCCCTCGCGATCGGCGGCCCCGTCGCCCTGGCCGGGGCGGGCGGCACCACGTGGTGGTTCTGGCAGAAGAACCGCACCTCGCCCTTCGACGTCCCGCCTGCGGTGCACAGACCGACGGCCCGACTCTTCTCTGCGGAAAAGGGCGACTATGTGGTGGGCCAGACCCCGGACCCGCTCTGGCGACGTTCTTCCGCCCTCAGCACCGATGCACCGGCACCACTCCCGGTACGGGACGTCCTGCTCGTGGGCAACCCGAAGGGCGGTGTCTCGGCGCTGAGTGTGGTCGACGGCAGGCACCGCTGGTCGTCGACCAGAGCCGTGGCCACCCGCCGCTACGTCTCCCTGTCCGACCGCCTGATCGCGGCCGCGGACGACGACGGCACCCTGCTGACGTTCGTGCCCTCCACCGGTGAACCGAAGTGGACGGCCCGCGCCGACGCCGCCTCCGTCCTGGCCGCGGACGACGAGGCGGTGTACGTCACCACCGACGACGGTCGTGTGCGCGCTGTCAGCCGCTCCGACGGCAGGATCCGCTGGACCACGAAGAAGGGCCCCGGCTTCGGTGCCCCGACCGGGGCGCGCGGCCTGGTGACCCGAGGCGTCCTGGTCGTAACCACGGAGAACGGCGCCGTCCTCGCCGTACGCACGAACGACGGCAGCACGGCGTGGTCCCTGTCCGGGCAGGCGGACGGCAGAGTCAAGGTCAGCGCAACGGGCCGGTACGTCTACCTCTCCGGCCACAACCTCACCGCCCGCAACGCCGACACAGGCAAGGAGCAGTGGCACTACCGGCTTCCCAAGCCAAACCAAGAGGTCAGCTGGGGCCCGTCCGTGCTCCACGGCAAGTGGATCTACGCGGCCGCCCTCGACACACCGCTGCGCCTCGACATCACCACCGGCCGGGCAACCGACTGGGTCTACCACGGCTTGTTCACCTGCGACCCGCCCAGCCCGCTGGTCATCCAGGGCAACGGCTTCTGGTCCGTCGCCGTAAACAAGACAGAAGGCGGCGTGAACGTCCTCTACCTGGCCGACGACTACAACACCGACGCCGGGTCCCCTGTCCGCAGCACCACCTGGACCTTCCGCATCATCAAGAACCCCACCCGCTACTGGCTGGCAGCCGACGGCAACCGCGTGTTCCTGGTGGACGGCGACTCGCTCACGGCCCTGCCCGTCTTCTGATCCGGTACTGAGGGACCCGGCGGAGACCGGTACCCGTCGTGCGCATCCTGACCATCAGCCGCACCTACGACGGCGTCGTCATCGACCGGCTGAAGGCCCTCTTCCGGGTCTACGCCGACGGCATCACCGAGCGACGCGGGTGCGCGGACGTGAAGTTCCCGGCCGACAAGGACTTCGACCGGCGCTGACGTGCCGGCGGCGGTCAGCCCACGGAGGCGTACGCCACGAAGTCCGCCCCGGCCTCCGGCGTGAGCGCGAGGCGGGGACCTGCGACGTTCTTGGAGTCGCGGATGTGGGTGGTGAGGGGGTGGTGGCTATCTCTACGCAGTCGTCGACTTCACTGCTGCTGTAGCTGCTCTTGAACCGCTTCAGCCCGGAGGACAGCGAGCGCCGGCAGTCACCGCAGCTTGTCGAAGGTGTCCTTGCGGGCTGCGATCGCGTTGTCGCGGGACTCGCCCGGCAGCGAGTCCCGCATCCCCTGCTCGAGCCCCAGTGCCCGGGCCCACAACCGCGTCATGTCCTCGCTCTGCGCTTCCAGCTGTGTGAGTGGGTTCTTCGGGCCGGCGTCTTTCAGCTCCCGCTTCCACGAGTACAGCAGGTGGCCGGCGGGGTCCTCACGGTAGGCGGGCGGTGCTTTCGAGTGCGCCGTGAGACGCGCGACGACGTCCGCACCCCATTTCTCCGCCCCGGCCTGCCGCTTGTCCTGCGTGACCTTCTGGGCCACGCCGTCCAGGGAGCCAAGGATCCGAGCGGCCAGTTTGGCGCGCAGGCCCAGCATGACCTTGTCGGAGGTGCGGGGGGTCGCCGCGAAGTCGGCCGCGATGTGCCGGGTGGCGGCGTCGCGCACCGTGGCGTATGCGGCAGGGCTGTCCGACAGTCCCCGCACGACATGGATCAGGGAATCCACCGAGATGGACATGTGCACGCCGGTCTGGTCCTCCCACGGGGAGGTCGACTGGGTCTCCGCGCGGATGTAGTCCACGTTCACGGAGGTCAGGATCTGGTCCGTGTCGTCCGCGTAGTCGGCCAGCGCTTCGGCGAAGGGAACAGCGAGGGCGGGATCCACTTGTCCCGCACCCGTACCCATCCGGTCGTCCATGGCCAGCAGGATGTTCTGCATGGCCCGCGCCTGCTGAAGGGAGTGCTTGCCCGCCGAAGCACCTGTGGTGGCGCGCTTGGCGGCCGCTCCCAGCTCCGAGCAACCGAGATCGCTTCGGTACCCCGACCCCAGCGCCGCCCGCACCCGCTTGTCCCCCACAAGCTCCTGACACGCCCCGGAGGCACCGGCCGAGTCGAGCCAGAGCCACGTCCCTCCGGCCAGGACCAGACATACGGCGGTGATCGTCACCTTCAGGGGGAACCGGCTGGAGCGCGGCGCCGAGGACGAGGACATGGCTTGCTGACTGCTTTCTGCGAGAGGGATGGTCGCGGTCTGTTCAATTCGTGGTGTCGACCAAGTACTTCTCCGCGGTCGTGGCCCCTCGGGTCTGACCTTCGAGCGCCGCTGTGGTGAGATCCCCGATCCGAGTCTTCGCATCCGCATTGGTCATGTCGATGTCGGGTCGGCCCTCGGCCCAGCCGTTGATCAGCAGCGGCAGGTGCTTGTTCGCCGAGAGGAAGGTGTCGGCGACCTTGGCGTTGGCCTCGGTGTCCGCCTGCGCCTTCCACTGGTTGTCCATGTCCCAGGTCACCGTGTCCACGCCACGCTGCAGAGCATCACCGTAGGCGATGGTCACCCCTCCGGTGGAGGCGTACAGCGGCGTCAGCGCGCCACCGATCACGTGGTAGGCGACTTTCGACTTCCAGTCGGCGGCCGCGTACTTGTCCATGCGGGCGTCGTTGATGACGTCCTCTTCGATGGCGCTGTACGTTCCGCGCACGGCTCCGAAGTTCTCGAACTTCGAGTCGATGTCCTGGTGGAGGGCGCCCTTCGGCAGTTGGTCCATCTCGTAGTTGATGTGCCGGTCCTCGGCCTTCTGCAGCGTCGCGTACGCGGAGGGATCGTCGGAGAGCCCGCGCATGATCTGCACAAGATTCTTCGGGTCGGCCGCGAGATGGACGCGGCCGTGTGCGTCGGTGAAGTAACCGTCACCGTTGGCGGCCTTGACGTAGTCGGCGTCCACCCCGGCCAGGGTCTGATGGGTGTCCGCCGCGTATTCGCCCAGCGCGTCGGCGATCGGCTGCCGGAGATTCGCGGGCACGGGCGCGTCCGTGCCGGATCCCGGCTTGAGCTGGTCGAGGACGCCGGCCATGACGCGGGTCTGCGCCGCATCGTGACCGGCCTCGGGCCAGGGGTCCTGGCCCGAGGCAAGAGGAGGATGACCCGTTGCTGCGGCCTCCAGTGCCGCGCCGAGCCCCTTGTGGGCATCGCCGTCCTCCGCCATGACGGGCATGCCCGTCGTGGTGCCGCCGGGCGGAGTCGCGAAGTGGTCCACAACGGTGTCCCAGTCCCGATCGTGCATCAGGTACTTCAGATTGTCAGTGTGGGCCGGGTCCAGATACTCGGTGCTGGTCTTGGGGTCCTGGGACATGATGCCGAGCACGCCGTCGAGCGGATCGTTGGCGAACCACCCCCGGTCCTTGCCGCTGAACTTGTCCCGCAGGGCCCAGATGGACCCGGTGTTGCCCTTGGCCATGTACGACTCCTCCGCGTGCCGGATGTCGTCCGCGGTGTCCTCCAGGAACTGCCCGGAGTAGCCGTGCCCCTGCTGCATCAGCGTGACGAGGCTCTGGTAGCCGCGAACCTTCTCGTCCGGGATGGGGCTGAGGCCGTCGACCTTGAACTGCTCGGTTCCGGCCTTCCGCATGTCCGCGCGGAAGTTCTTGTAGAAGGCCGAGTCCGGGTCCTTCGTCGCGGTCGCCAGTGTGGTGGCCAGGCCCTTCTGGATGTCCAGGTACTGGCCGCCGTGCTTCTTGTCGCCGTCATAGGCAAGGCCGTCGAGGCTGTTGGAGAGCTGCAGCGTGCCCTTGGCCCCCAGGTCGTCCAGCAGGGTCTGGCTGAACGCCGTGTCGCCGGAGTTGTCGTGGAAGAGGCGCTGCAACTCCTTGTAGTCCGCCGCGGAGGCCTTGCCGGCGTTGACGCGCTTCGCAATGTCGTCGGCCTCGTCCGCCTCGTACTTCTCGATGTCGCCCTTGGCGTTGCCGTTGAAGCCGTTGAATGTGCCGTCGTTGATGTCGGAGTCGACGCCCACGGCCTTGAAGGCGATCTCGACACCCTTGTCGGCGTCGTCCGCGTTCTTCACGCACTGGTCGACGTGCGCCTGCCAGGAGGCGACAGACGTGCGGATGCTCTCCTGGTAGTCGGGGTCGTGGGCCAGCGCCTGCCGGTCGCCCTGGCTGAGCTTCCCGGTGTCGTACGAGACCAGGCCCTGGTCCGACACCTTCATCCCCTGGGCAATGGCGTCGTCCCGGGCCGACTCCAGCTTCTTGCGCAGATCCACGAACTGGGTGTGAGCGTCACGCAGGAGCGAGGCGATCGCCTTCGCCTCCGTCTGGGCCTTCTGGAACTCCTTCAGCGTGATGTCGAAACGTGCGTTGGCTGCGTCCGCGTGCAGCCCCTGCATGCTCGGCCCCAGGGAGATCCCGTGCACATCGCGCTGGTAGGCGATCTCCTGCTCGTGGAACTTCGTCGCCATGCCGTCCCACCGCTCGGCGGCGGTGGTCAGCGTGGACAGATCGGTCGTCAGGATCTCGTGATAGGTCGGCATGGTTCCCCGTTGAGTGAAGCGATGGCGGATGCGGCGGCCAAGCGGTCAGTACGCGGTGAAGGGCGACGGCTTCAGCAGCCCGCTCCCGATTCCGGTGTCCGTCCCCGTCAGTACGGTGTTGGAGCCCCGCAGTGCGCCCTTGTCACCCGCCAGCCGGATCATGAGGGTCTGGACCGACTCGCCCCACGTCTTGTGGGTCGTGCTCACGGCTCCGGAGGTGAGCCACCCGTGGCCGTCCTTGGCTCCGAACGCCTTGACGACGGAGTCCGTCTCGCCGTCCGCCCACGCCCCTGCCGTGCGGGTGTCGTGCTCGATGTGCTTCTCGATGGCGTTCGCCGCGGCCTGTTTCTCGGCGGGCGACGACGCGAGATCCTTCCGGCCACCGCCGCCCGTCGATCCGCCACCGCCGGGATCGGCCGGGTACTGGTTGAGCTGCATTCCTACGGCCTGTTCGCCGCCACTTCCTGCCATGATGCCAACCCCCGTCTGCGTCTCTGGCGTGCCCGCGTCACGCTAACAACGCCGCTGCCGCAAGGGGCACTTGAGCCGCCGCCCCCGCTCTTTCTTTAACGGCTCCTGGGTTGCCGGTGGAGTTCCTTTGACCGACGAACCGAGGACCATGTCCATCCCCAACCCGGAATCAGGGCAGCTACCGGACGGTTTCGGACTGCACCGATACCCGCCGCGCCCGGATCAGGCCGTGGTCCGGAGACGGCCGGCATGCGAGATCCGTGCGGGTGGCGTCGTCCGTCGGGGCAACGGACCGAGAGAAGAAGGGAGTGCCACCGGACGACGAGACGAGGCGTTCACGCGGTGGGACGCCCAGGGCCCTCGGGGTCGACATTCCAGTCCATGGGCAGATCGCCGTCGCAGTAGACGCAGACGAAGTCGCCCTCCCGCACGATGTTGTGCTCCTGGCAGCGAGGGCACCGCCGGAACACCACTTCATGGGTGAAGCGGGCCTGGTGCCCGAGTCCGATGCGGTCAAGGGCCCCGGCGACGGCCGGCCAGGAGCTGCCGTCCGGGCAGTAGCCGGTCGACTGGTTGCTCACCTCCCGGACGACCCAGCGCCCCGCCTCCCTGCCAAACCCGATCTCACCGGCACTCAGCACCGGCTCGCCTCCGGCACAGGCCACGTGCTCGCTCCGCCGCGGCGCGAGTCGGAGCGAACCATCCATGCCGATCACGAAGGTGAAGGGGTCCGCCAGCTCGGCCGCTGGTTGCCGTACGACCCAGGCGTCGAAGTCGGCGGCCGACGCGATCGGGCACGCGCCGCTCTCCGGTGGCAACGCGGCTCGCAGCTCGGCAGGCCCCACATACCGGTAACCACACACGATCGTTCCTTTCCACGGGTCAGCGCAGCTGGGTCTGGGCGTCGGTGCGGGCGGCGGCCGCGTTGTCGCGGGAGTCGTACGACAGGGTGTCCCGCAACCCACGGTCAAGCCCCAGCCCCTGGCCCACAGACGGTTCATGTCCATACTCTGCGCTTCCAGCCGCGTGAGCGCGTTCTTCGGAACGGCGTCCTTCAGCTCGCGCTTCCACGCGTTCAGCAGATGGCCCACCCACGCAGTTGAGCCACCACCCTTGGCGCTTCTTTGACGGTTGCCGACCTGCCAGTGGGCCACCGTTGACCACCCCATAAAGAACAACGACTCAGGCACAGTCGAGGGTTTTGAGGGTGGCCGGGAAGTAGGCGCGCATGAACTTCTCGATGTCCTTGCGGTGGGTTTGGTCCGTGAGTTCGACCTGGGGGAGCTGGAGGGTGAGGGTGAAGTAGTTGCCGCCTTTTGTTTTACATGGAGTGATCGAGATAGCCCCATCGGTTCCCACGATCGCATGTTGGGCGAAATCGATACTACGCGGTTGGCTGACATGCGATACCGATCCGCTACTCGTCGCCAAATACATGAGGTCCGTGGCGCCCTCATCCCACGAGAACTGAAATTCAAGCACGGGATCATGCCCCGACAGAAGAACACACGGGGCCGTGATCTCCTCAGCCCGCTCAACCCGGCTGAACTCGTGCAGGTCATCGGTGGATTTCAGGAGCAGACGCGTGAGACGTGGATCGATACGAGTACCACAGACAGTTTCCGGAACACCCCGATCTCCAGGGCTGCTGCAAGAAACCACACACACGGCGAGAGAGATGACAGCCAATCCCAGCAAGCCGGTTGGCCGGAAGGTGGTCACTTGGGCACTTCCCCTGACATTCCGGCCGCGTGTGCGATTCCATCCTGCGCCGACCTATTGATCTCCTGCTTCGGATTGAAGTAGGGATCTTGGCCTCCGTAATGTTTCTTCTTCCATTCCTCTGCAAGCGCCATCAACTGCCCATTCCTCGCGGAGTAAGCCTTGATGTTGTCGTCCGCCTGCTGGTTGTCGAGCCTCTTCTGCTCATCCGCAAGCCATTTGTCAGTGACATAGTCGAACCCGGCCTGTACATCTTCGTTGACCACCGGGATGTAACTGATCGCCTTGTCGAAGAACGGCTTGGTCTCGAACTCCGCGGTCTTCGGGGATCCCGCCGCCTGGATACGGGCCTCTTCCAGGAAGCCGACTGTCCGGCCCGCTCGGGTCAGGGACTCCGCCGACCTGGAGTGGTCGGCATGGATGTTCGCGACCATCGCCTGGTTCAGGCCCCCGTTCAAGGTGCCGTAGGCACCCTTGTCCTTCGACACCTGCTTCACCACCTCGAAGAGCTGGTCCTGCTTCAGCGGAGAATGCTCGATATCGATCTCACCCATGGACGCGTGGACTGTGGCGCCATGGTTCACCAGGATGTTGGCCATCGGCCGACGCAGCGACGGCGGAAAGTCGTCCCCCCGCTCCGCCAGGTAGCCCAGCGCCGACTTGAAGACCGCGTCGTTCTGATGCATGTGGGCCACGTAGTGCGCGTGTCTGTCGGCCGGGTCGATTCCCGTGGCCGCCGCCTGGAGGGCCGACCCGAAGCCCACTCGGTCGTCTCCGTCGAGCCCGGCCTCGTAGATACCCGCGTTGGAATTCCTCTGATCATGCAGCGTGACCTTCCAGTCGCGCTCCTGCATCAGGTATTTCATGTGCGCGTCCGAACCCAGGTAATGCGCCGCCGTCTTCGGGTCCCGGCTCATGATGCCCAGCGCGCCGTCCACCGGGTCATTGGCGAACCAGCCCCCCTGCTTACCGCTGTACTCCCCCTTGAGCTGCCAGACCCCCGGGTCCCTCTTCTCCGCCGCGATCATGTCGTCAGTCAGATCCTCGAGCATCTCCGGCGCGAACCCGTGCCCCTTCCCCATCAGTGTCACCAACGACTGATACCCCACCGCCTTGTCCAGCCGCTCCGCCTGCGCATCCGTGGCGTAGTGCTCGATGCCGGCACGCCGCATGTCCGCGCGCCACTGCTTGTACCAGGCCGAGCCCGTGTCCCTCGTCGCCGTCGCGAGCGTGTCCGCCAGGCCCGTCTCGATCGTCGAGTAGGCGTGCGCAGCCGCCCCGCCCCGCACGTGGATCAGGTCGTTCAGTTCGTTCGTCAGTCTGATCGTGCCCGCCGCGCCCAAGTCGTCCAGCAAGGTGCGGGAGAAGGATTCGTCGTCGGCGTTGTCGCGGAACGTCCGCTCCAGTTCCGCCAGTTCGCGCCGCGACAGATGCTGACCGGCGCTCAGCTTCTCCAGCGCCCCCTCCGCCTCCAGCGCCTCGTACTTCTCGACGTCCCCCAACGCCCTGCCGTTGAAGCCCCGGCCCCCGACCAGCGGGTCCGAGTCGACGACCGCCGCCGTCAGGGCGATCTGGACACCCGTGTCCGCGTCCGTCACGTCCCGGACGGCCTTGTCGATCCGGTCCTGCCAGGACCGTACGGCCGGCTCGTCCGCTTCCTTCGCACGCTCAGGGTCCGCACTGACCAGGCCCCGTTCCGAGACCCGCATCCCCGCCGCCACCGCCTCCTTCCGCGCCGCCGTGAGCCGGCCCTTCAGCTCCACGAACTGGGCGTGCGCGTCCCGCAGCAAGGAGGCGATCGCCTTCGCCTCCGTCTGCGCGTACCGGAACTCCTTGAGCGTGACGTCGAAGCGCCCGTGCGCCGCCTCCGCGCTCATGCCCGTCCAGGCGAGCCCCATCGTGATGCCGTAGACATCCCGGCGGTACGCGCTCTCCTGTGTGGCGAACTCGCCCGCCATGCCCTCCCAGCGCTCGGCCGCGGTGGTGAGCGCGCAGAGGTCGGCGCTCATGATCTCGTGGTACGTCGGCATCCCCGGTCGTCCCCCGTCAGTACCGGTCCAGCGTGGACAGCTTCCGGAGCCGCGATCCGACGGCCAGGTCGCTGCTGGTCAGTACCGTGTTCGCGCTGCCCAGGGAGTCCTTCTCCGCGCCCAACCGGTCCATCAGGTTCTTCACCTGGCCGCCCCAGGTCTCGTGGGCCTTCCGCAGCGCCGCCGAGGTCAGCCAGCCGTCCCCGTCCCGCGCGCCGAGGGCCTTCACCGCGGCCCCGGTCTCCTCGTCCGCCCAGTCCCCGGCCCTGCGGGTCTGCGACTCGATGTGGTCCTGGATGGCCTTGGCCGCCGTCCGCTTCCCGGCGGGCGAGGACGCCAGCCTCTTCTGCCCGTGGCCACCGATCAGACCGCCCACCGTCCACCCCTCGCCGTAACGCCGTACTACAGCCGTCGACTCTCCAGCGGACCCAGGTACAGCGCCGGCAGCCCTCCCGTGTCGATCACGAGCCGTTGCAGCACCACCGTGGGATCCACCATCCAGAACTTCAACCGGTGGACGCCGATCTTCGTCACGGTGTGGTGCGTTGCGGTCACGTTGACGTTGTCCGAGGCGTTCCGCGCCCACGTCAGGTTCATGAGCCCGTCGTCGGCGCCCGCGTTGATATCGACCGACTGGGGAGCGGCGTCGTCGGTCAGCACCCCATGGCGCAGGCCTCCCGTCGGCAGCGCCGGGTTCCACGGGGAGACGTACGCCCACACGGTCACCTCGCCCGCCGGCTCCGACAGCAGGCCGACCTCGTACTCCAGGCGTGAGGACGCAACGCCCTCCGGCGTCCGGCGTGGCCCGGTCACCGGCCACGGCGTCATCCCGGCCCCCGTACGCCCGATGCCGTCGATCCGGCGCCACTTCCCCACCGGCCGGTCGTAGTGCTCCGCGTCGATCGCCACCTACCCGCCCGCCTCCACGAAGCCGCGCAGGCTCCGGCGGGGTTGATGGTGCGCCGTGCATCCCACCCGCAGCGGCGCTCCCGCCCCGCTCACCGCCAGTGCCCTCTCCGAGCGCCCGGCCAATACCCGCGACCATTCCACCCGGACCTCCAGCCTGAGCTGCTGCTCCACACGGCCCCGCGGGCGGTCCACCACCGTCTGCAGCGAGGTCTCCCAGCGGCCCCGCACGCCGCGCACGTCCAGATTGCCGCGCTCGATCAGACCGTCGATCAGCGTGCTGCGGCCGAGCGTGCCACGAGGACCGGGAAAGGGCGACCGTCGAGCCGGTCCGTACGCCCGCCACCCGCTCGATGTCGTGCCGGAGGTCTCCTGCCACCCGTACGACTCCCGGGTGATCCTCCCCGCTGACGACCACTGGGGCGGCGATACCGGGGAACCGGTCGTGGGCGCCGATTACTTTCGTAGCCGATCGCGCCGCCGCCTCCCGGCAGCACAAAGGGGCCCGTACGACCGAAGTCGTACGGGCCCCTTCGACAGCTACCAGGTCGAAGACCCGGGCCTGGTCAGTTCAAGATCACTTGTTGATCTTGGTGACCTGGCCGGCGCCCACGGTCCGGCCACCCTCACGGATGGCGAACTTCAGGCCCTCTTCCATGGCGACGGGCTGGATGAGCTCCACCTTCATCTCGGTGTTGTCACCCGGCATGACCATCTCGGTGCCCTCGGGGAGGGTCACCACGCCGGTCACGTCCGTCGTACGGAAGTAGAACTGCGGACGGTAGTTGTTGAAGAACGGCGTGTGACGGCCACCCTCGTCCTTGGACAGGATGTAGGCCTGCGCCTCGAACTCGGTGTGCGGGGTGACCGAGCCCGGCTTGATGATGACCTGGCCGCGCTCGACGTCCTCGCGCTTGATGCCGCGGAGCAGCAGACCGACGTTCTCACCGGCCTGGCCCTCGTCGAGCAGCTTGCGGAACATCTCGATGCCGGTGACCGTGGTGGTGGTCTTCTCGGTCTTGATGCCGATGATGTCGACGGTCTCGTTGACCTTGAGGACACCACGCTCGATACGACCGGTGACGACGGTGCCACGACCGGTGATCGTGAAGACGTCCTCGATCGGCATCAGGAACGGCTTGTCGACGTCACGCTCGGGCTGCGGGATGCTCTCGTCGACGGCCTTCATCAGGTCGAGGACGGACTGCGTCCACGTGGCGTCGCCCTCCAGCGCCTTCAGCGCGGAGACGCGGACGACCGGCAGGTCGTCGCCCGGGAACTCGTACTCGGAGAGGAGCTCACGGACCTCGAGCTCGACGAGCTCCATGATCTCCTCGTCGTCCACCATGTCGGCCTTGTTCAGGGCGACGACGATGTACGGAACACCGACCTGGCGGGCCAGGAGCACGTGCTCCTTGGTCTGCGGCATCGGGCCGTCGGTGGCGGCGACCACCAGGATCGCGCCGTCCATCTGCGCGGCACCGGTGATCATGTTCTTGATGTAGTCCGCGTGACCCGGGCAGTCGACGTGGGCGTAGTGACGGGTCTCCGTCTGGTACTCGACGTGCGCGATGGAGATGGTGATACCGCGCTGACGCTCCTCGGGCGCCTTGTCGATGTTGTCGAACGCGGTGGCCTCGTTCAGGTCCGGGTACGCGTCGTGCAGCACCTTGGTAATGGCGGCCGTGAGGGTCGTCTTACCGTGGTCGATGTGACCGATGGTGCCGATGTTGACGTGCGGCTTAGTCCGCTCGAACTTCGCCTTCGCCACTGGGGTCCTCCTGTGGAGTGGTTCTGTACGCCTTGGATCGTCGGCGCCAGGTGATCTTTGCTGTTAAGTCCCGGGCCCCGGGTCATTCCGCCACGAATGCGGAGGAACGACCCGTGAGGCTCCAGGGTCAAGCCTAAAGCGTCGTAGCGCGGTGCGTTACTCGCCCTTGGCCTTCGCGATGATCTCCTCGGCGACGTTCCGCGGAACCTCGGCGTAGGAGTCGAACTGCATCGAGTAGCTTGCGCGACCCGACGTCTTGCTGCGGAGGTCGCCGACGTAGCCGAACATCTCCGACAGGGGCACGAGGCCCTTGACGACGCGGGCACCGGCCCGCTCCTCCATGGCCTGGATCTGGCCACGGCGGGAGTTGATGTCGCCGATGACCTCACCCATGTAGTCCTCGGGCGTGGTGACCTCGACGGCCATCATCGGCTCAAGGAGCACAGGGCTGGCCTTGCGCGCGGCCTCCTTGAAGGCCTGCGAACCGGCGATCTTGAAGGCGAGCTCGGAGGAGTCGACCTCGTGGTAGCCACCGTCGATGAGCGTGACGCGGACGCCCGTCATCTCGTAGCCCGCGAGGATGCCGAACTGCATGGCCTCCTGAGCACCGGCGTCCACCGAAGGGATGTACTCCTTCGGGATACGGCCACCGGTCACCTTGTTCACGAACTCGTACGAGGCGTCGCCGCCCTCGATGGGCTCGATCGCGATCTGCACCTTGGCGAACTGACCGGTACCACCGGTCTGCTTCTTGTGGGTGTAGTCCACGCGCTCGACGGCCTTGCGGATCGTCTCGCGGTAGGCGACCTGCGGCTTGCCGACGTTGGCCTCGACCTTGAACTCACGGCGCATACGGTCGACCAGCACCTCGAGGTGCAGCTCGCCCATACCACCGATGATGGTCTGGCCGGTCTCCTCGTCCGAGTGGACCTGGAAGGACGGGTCCTCCTCGGCCAGGCGCTGGATCGCGATGCCCAGCTTCTCCTGGTCGCCCTTGGACTTGGGCTCGATGGCGACCTGGATGACCGGCGCCGGGAAGTCCATGGACTCCAGGATCACCGGGTTCTTGTCGTCGCACAGCGTCTCACCGGTCGTGGTCTGCTTCAGACCCATCACGGCGACGATGTCGCCGGCGCCCACCGACTCGATCTCCTCACGCTTGTTCGCGTGCATACGGTAGATCTTGCCGATGCGCTCCTTGCGGCCCTTGACGGAGTTCAGCACGGCCGTGCCGGACTCCAGGCGGCCCGAGTACACCCGGACGAAGGTGAGCTTGCCGAGGTGCGGGTCGCTCATGATCTTGAAGGCCAGAGCCGACAGCGGCTCCTCGTCGGACGGCTTGCGCTTGACGACCGTCTCCGGGTCCTTGACGTCGTGGCCCTCGATGGCCTCGATGTCAACGGGAGAAGGCAGGTAGCGCACGACCGCGTCGAGCAGGGGCTGGACGCCCTTGTTCTTGAACGCGGTGCCGCAGAACACCGGGGTGACCGTGGTGTCCTTGGACTTGCCGGACGCGATGGTGATACGACGGATCGCGGCGTACAGCTGCTCCACGGAAGGCTCCTCGCCCTCCAGGTACAGCTCCATGATCTCTTCGTCGTTCTCGGCGACGGCCTCGATCAGCTTGCCGCGGTACTCCTCGGCAGCCTCGGTGTGCGTGGCCGGGATGTCGACGATGTCGTACATCTCGCCCTTGGTGGCCTCGGCGGACCACACGAACGCCTTCATCGTGACCAGGTCGACGACGCCCTTGAAGTCGGCCTCGGCACCGATCGGGAGCTGCATGACGATCGGCTGAGCGCCCAGGCGGTCAGAGATCATGTCGACGCAGCGGTGGAACTCGGCACCGGTTCGGTCGAGCTTGTTGACGAAGCAGATACGCGGAACACCGTAGCGGTCCGCCTGACGCCACACCGTCTCGGACTGGGGCTCAACGCCGGCAACGCCGTCGAACACCGTCACGGCACCGTCGAGCACGCGCAGCGAACGCTCCACCTCGACGGTGAAGTCGACGTGGCCCGGCGTGTCGATGATGTTGATGGTGTGGTCGACGTCTTCCAGCGGCCAGTGACAGGTGGTGGCAGCAGAGGTGATCGTGATGCCACGCTCCTGCTCCTGCTCCATCCAGTCCATCGTGGCAGCGCCGTCGTGGACCTCACCGATCTTGTAAGACACACCGGTGTAGAACAGGATCCGCTCGGTGGTGGTCGTCTTGCCCGCGTCGATGTGGGCCATGATCCCGATGTTGCGGACCTTGGCCAGGTCAAGTGAAGTGGTAGCCATAAGGCTTCAGTCTTCTCTCGGTCTCGATGTGGGTAGCGACTACCAGCGGTAGTGCGCGAAGGCCTTGTTGGACTCGGCCATCTTGTGCGTGTCCTCGCGCTTCTTCACAGCGGCACCAAGGCCGTTGGAGGCGTCGAGAAGCTCGTTGAGCAGACGCTCGGTCATGGTCTTCTCGCGACGGGCGCGGGAGTAACCGACCAGCCAGCGCAGCGCGAGCGTGTTGGCACGACCGGGCTTGACCTCGATCGGAACCTGGTACGTCGCACCACCGACACGGCGGGACTTGACCTCGAGGGTCGGCTTGATGTTCTCCAGCGCGCGCTTCAGCGTGATGACCGGGTCGTTGCTGGTCTTCTCGCGCAGGCCCTCCATGGCGCCGTACACGATGCGCTCGGCGGTGGAGCGCTTGCCGTTCAGCAGCACCTTGTTGATCAGCGACGTGACCAGAGGAGAACCGTAGACCGGGTCGATGATGACCGGGCGCTTCGGGGCGGGGCCCTTACGAGGCATTTCTACTTCTCCTTCTTGGCGCCGTAGCGGCTGCGGGCCTGCTTGCGGTTCTTGACACCCTGGGTGTCAAGGGAGCCGCGGATGATCTTGTAGCGAACACCGGGCAGGTCCTTCACACGGCCACCACGCACGAGCACGATGGAGTGCTCCTGCAGGTTGTGTCCCTCACCCGGAATGTAGGCCGTGACCTCGATCCCGCTGGTCAGACGCACACGCGCGACCTTACGCAGGGCCGAGTTCGGCTTCTTCGGGGTGGTCGTGAACACACGCGTGCAGACGCCACGACGCTGAGGGGACCCCTCGAGTGCGGGCGTCTTGTTCTTCTCGACCTTGTCCTGCCGGCCCTTGCGGACCAGCTGCTGGATCGTAGGCACTACTTCTCCGGTTTCTGTGTGCCGATAGGTACAGCTAACCTGGAACGTCGCCGACCCACGCGGTCGGGTGTGTCGAATCCGGCAGACTCTCGCCGCGAGGCGAAAAGAGCACAGATTACGGTGGCCGGTCACGGCTCACTATGCGGTTTGAAGGCACGCACGAGAGCCAGGGCACACCCCAGGCACAAGGTCTGAGCGTACCTACCTCATTCGCTGTGGTCAAAACAAATGGAACCCGGCGGCCCCGGACTGCGCTCCATGTCAAGCCGCTGTACCCTACGTGATCTTCGAATCGACAGTTCCCGGGCCGCCGGCCATCGCGTTTCGCATCCGCCCCATGGCCCTGTACGCCCGTCTCGGGCGACATCGCCGCTTGCAGGGCCTCCCCCTCCCCCGCGCCACCCTGCGGCACTCCCACAGGCCCCTGACGGCTCCGCACGCCCCCAGGTATGCCGAAGGGCGGCCACCCCGAAACGGAGTGGCCGCCCTTCATACTTCTCGCTTACTGGTTGTACGGACCGTAGTCGTAGTCCTCCAGCGGAACGGCCTGGCCGGAGCCCGTGCCGAACGGCGAGTAGTCGATGTCGTCGTAGCCGACGGCCGAGTACATCGCGGCCTTGGCCTCCTCGGTCGGCTCGACCCGGATGTTGCGGTAGCGGGACAGACCCGTACCGGCCGGGATGAGCTTACCGATGATGACGTTCTCCTTGAGGCCGATGAGGCTGTCGGACTTGGCGTTGATCGCCGCGTCCGTCAGCACTCGGGTCGTCTCCTGGAAGGAGGCGGCCGACAGCCAGGACTCCGTCGCCAGCGAGGCCTTGGTGATACCCATCAGCTGCGGACGACCGGAGGCCGGGTGACCGCCCTCCTGGACCACACGACGGTTCTCGGTCTCGAACTTCGAGCGCTCGACCAGCTCGCCGGGCAGCAGCTCCGCGTCGCCCGACTCGATGATCGTCACACGGCGGAGCATCTGCCGGATGATGATCTCGATGTGCTTGTCGTGGATCGACACACCCTGCGAGTTGTAGACCTTCTGGACCTCGCCGACCAGGTGGACCTGGACGGCACGCTGACCCAGGATGCGCAGCACGTCGTGCGGGTTCGTGGCACCCACGGTGAGCTGCTGGCCCACCTCGACGTGGTCGCCCTCACGGACCAGGACCTTGGCACGCTTCGAGATCGGGAACGCCGTCTCGTCGCTGCCGTCGTCCGGGGTGACGACGATCTTCTTGGTCTTCTCGGTCTCCTCGATCCGGATGCGGCCGTTGGCCTCGGAGATCGGGGCGACACCCTTCGGGGTACGGGCCTCGAAGAGCTCGACGACACGGGGCAGACCCTGGGTGATGTCGTCACCGGCCACACCACCGGTGTGGAAGGTACGCATCGTCAGCTGGGTACCGGGCTCACCGATGGACTGGGCGGCGATGATGCCGACCGCCTCACCGATGTCGACCAGCTTGCCCGTGGCCAGCGAACGGCCGTAGCACATCGCGCAGGTACCGACGGCGGACTCGCAGGTCAGGACCGAGCGGGTCTTGACCTCCTCGACGCCGTACTTGACCAGCTCGTCGATGAGTACATCGCCCAGGTCCGTGTTGGCCGGGGCCAGCACCACACCGTCGACGACGATGTCCTCGGCCAGCGCACGTGCGTACACGCTGGTCTCGACGTTGTCCGCCTTGCGCAGGACACCGTCCGCGCCGCGGTCCGCGATACGGAGCTTGAGGCCACGCTCGGTGCCGCAGTCCTCCTCGCGGATGATGACGTCCTGCGAGACGTCGACCAGACGACGGGTCAGGTAACCCGAGTCGGCGGTACGCAGGGCGGTGTCCGCAAGACCCTTACGGGCACCGTGCGTGGAGATGAAGTACTCCAGCACGGACAGGCCCTCACGGAAGGACGCCTTGATCGGACGCGGGATGGTCTCGTTCTTCGCGTTCGACACCAGACCACGCATACCGGCGATCTGCCGCATCTGCATCATGTTTCCTCGGGCACCCGAGTCAACCATCATGAAGATGGGGTTCGTCTTGGGGAAGTTCTCGTTCATCGCCTCGGCGACCTCGTTGGTCGCCTTGGTCCAGATCGCGATGAGCTCCTGAGTGCGCTCTTCCTTGGTGATCAGACCGCGCTCGTACTGCTTCTGGACCTTCTCGTCCTGCGCCTCGTAGCCCGCGACGATCGCCTTCTTCGCCTCGGGAACGACGACGTCGGAGATGGCCACGGTGACGCCGGAACGGGTACCCCAGTAGAAGCCCGCCGCCTTCAGGTTGTCGAGCGTCGCCGCCACGATGACCTTGGGGTAGCGCTCGGCCAGGTCGTTGACGATCTCGCCGAGCTGCTTCTTGCCCACCGAGTAGTCGACGAACGGGTAGTCCTCGGGCAGCAGCTCGTTGAAGAGCGCGCGGCCCAGGGTCGTCCGCAGGCGGAAGGTGTCACCCTGCTGCCACTCCGGCTCGCCCTCCTCGCGCACCGGCGGGGTCCAGCCGCGCGGCGGGATGGTGCCCACCGGGAAGCGGATGTCGATCGCCGACTGGAGCGCGAGCTCGCCGGCGTCGAACGCCATGATCGCCTCGGCCGTGGAGCCGAACGCCCGGCCCTCGCCCTTGGTGTCACGCAGCTCGCCGTCGGTGGTGAGGAAGAACAGACCGAGGACCATGTCCTGGGTCGGCATCGTCACCGGACGGCCGTCGGCCGGCTTGAGGATGTTGTTCGAGGACAGCATCAGGATGCGGGCCTCGGCCTGCGCCTCCGCGGACAGCGGCAGGTGCACGGCCATCTGGTCACCGTCGAAGTCCGCGTTGAACGCGGTGCAGACGAGCGGGTGGATCTGGATGGCCTTGCCCTCGACCAGCTGCGGCTCGAAGGCCTGGATGCCGAGGCGGTGCAGGGTGGGAGCACGGTTCAGCAGAACCGGGTGCTCGGCGATGACCTCTTCGAGGACGTCGTACACGACCGTGCGGCCGCGCTCCACCATGCGCTTGGCGCTCTTGATGTTCTGCGCGTGGTTCAGGTCCACCAGGCGCTTCATCACGAACGGCTTGAAGAGCTCCAGCGCCATGGCCTTGGGCAGACCGCACTGGTGCAGCTTCAGCTGCGGGCCGACGACGATGACGGAACGCGCCGAGTAGTCGACTCGCTTGCCGAGCAGGTTCTGACGGAATCGGCCCTGCTTACCCTTCAGCATGTCGCTGAGGGACTTCAGCGGGCGGTTGCCGGGGCCCGTCACCGGGCGACCGCGACGACCGTTGTCGAAGAGGGCGTCAACAGCCTCCTGAAGCATGCGCTTCTCGTTGTTGACGATGATCTCGGGCGCGCCGAGGTCGAGGAGCCTCTTCAGACGGTTGTTGCGGTTGATCACACGGCGGTACAGGTCGTTCAGGTCGGAGGTCGCGAAGCGGCCACCGTCCAGCTGCACCATCGGGCGAAGGTCCGGCGGGATGACCGGCACGCAGTCGAGCACCATGCCCTTGGGGCTGTTGCTGGTCTGCAGGAACGCGGAGACGACCTTCAGGCGCTTGAGCGCACGGGTCTTCTTCTGGCCCTTGCCGGTACGGATGATCTCGCGGAGGCGCTCGGCCTCCTCGTCGAGGTCGAAGGACTCCAGGCGCTTCTGCAGCGCCGCGGCACCCATCGAGCCGTCGAAGTACGTGCCGAAGCGGTCACGCAGCTCGCGGTAGAGCAGCTCGTCACCCTCGAGGTCCTGGACCTTGAGGTTCTTGAAGCGGGCCCACACCTCGTCGAGGCGGTCGATCTCGCGCTGCGCACGGTCGCGCAGCTGCTTCATCTCGCGCTCGGCACCCTCGCGCACCTTGCGGCGCACGTCGGCCTTGGCACCCTCGGCCTCGAGCTCGGCCAGGTCCGTCTCGAGCTTCTTGGCGCGGCCTTCGAGGTCGGCGTCGCGACGGTTCTCGATCTGCTGCCGCTCGACGGAGACATGCGCCTCCAGGGAGGGCAGGTCACGCGTACGGCGCTCCTCGTCGACGTACGTGATCATGTACGCAGCGAAGTAGATGACCTTCTCGAGGTCCTTGGGAGCCAGGTCGAGCAGGTAGCCCAGACGGCTCGGGACACCCTTGAAGTACCAGATGTGCGTGACGGGCGCGGCCAGCTCGATGTGGCCCATCCGCTCACGGCGCACCTTGGCGCGCGTGACCTCGACGCCACAGCGCTCACAGATGATGCCCTTGAAGCGGACGCGCTTGTACTTGCCGCAGTAGCACTCCCAGTCCCGGGTCGGACCGAAGATCTTCTCGCAGAAGAGTCCGTCCTTTTCGGGCTTGAGGGTGCGGTAGTTGATGGTCTCGGGCTTCTTGACCTCGCCGTGGCTCCACTGACGGATGTCGTCCGCGGTGGCCAGGCCGATCCGGAGCTCGTCGAAGAAGTTGACGTCGAGCACTATGCGTCAATCCCTCTCAGGGTCGTGAGTCTTTGGTCTGATACGGGGGCCTGGGGGTCGGCGGGGCCCTGTGGGTGAGGGCCCCGCCGGACTCCCGTCAGACCTCTTCGACGCTGCTCGGCTCGCGCCGGGACAGGTCGATGCCGAGCTCCTCCGCAGCGCGGAAGACGTCCTCGTCGGTGTCGCGCATCTCGATGGACATACCGTCGCTGGACAGCACCTCCACGTTCAGGCAGAGCGACTGCATCTCCTTGATGAGCACCTTGAAGGACTCGGGGATGCCGGGCTCGGGGATGTTCTCGCCCTTGACGATGGCCTCGTAGACCTTCACGCGGCCGGTGACGTCGTCGGACTTGATGGTCAGCAGCTCCTGGAGGGCGTACGCGGCGCCGTAGGCCTCGAGGGCCCACACCTCCATCTCACCGAAGCGCTGACCGCCGAACTGCGCCTTACCACCCAGCGGCTGCTGGGTGATCATCGAGTACGGGCCGGTCGAGCGGGCGTGCAGCTTGTCGTCGACCAGGTGGTGCAGCTTCAGGATGTACATGTAGCCGACCGAGATCGGGTCCGGGAACGGCTCACCGCTACGGCCGTCGAACAGCCGCGCCTTGCCGGACGGGAGCACCATGCGCTCGCCGTCGCGGTTCGGGATGGTGTGCTGCAGCAGACCCGCCAGCTCGTCCTCGCGCGCACCGTCGAAGACCGGGGTGGCGACGTTGGTGCGCGGGGCGACCTGGTCGGCACCGATGGCCTGCAGGCGCTGCGCCCACTCGTCCGCGAGACCGGAGACGTCCCAGCCGCGGCTGGCGAGCCAGCCGAGGTGGATCTCCAGGACCTGTCCCGGGTTCATTCGGGACGGGACACCGAGCGGGTTGAGGATGATGTCGACCGGAGTTCCGTCCTCGAGGAACGGCATGTCCTCGATGGGCAGGATCTTCGAGATGACACCCTTGTTGCCGTGACGGCCGGCGAGCTTGTCACCGTCGGTGATCTTGCGCTTCTGCGCCACGTACACGCGCACCAGCTGGTTCACACCGGGGGGAAGCTCGTCGCCCTCCTCGCGGTCGAAGACGCGGACGCCGATGACCTTGCCGGTCTCGCCGTGCGGCACCTTCAGCGAGGTGTCACGGACCTCACGGGCCTTCTCACCGAAGATCGCGCGCAGCAGGCGCTCCTCGGGGGTCAGCTCGGTCTCACCCTTCGGGGTCACCTTGCCGACGAGGATGTCGCCGGCGATGACCTCGGCACCGATACGGATGATGCCGCGCTCGTCGAGGTCCGCGAGGACCTCCTCGGAGACGTTCGGGATGTCCCGGGTGATCTCCTCGGGGCCGAGCTTGGTGTCACGAGCGTCGACCTCGTGCTCCTCGATGTGGATCGAGGAGAGGACGTCGTCCTGCACGAGGCGCTGCGACAGGATGATCGCGTCCTCGTAGTTGTGACCCTCCCACGGCATGAACGCCACGAGCAGGTTCTTGCCGAGGGCCATCTCACCGTTCTGGGTGGCCGGGCCGTCGGAGAGGACCTGGCCCTCGATGATCCGGTCGCCCTCGTTGACGATGACCTTCTGGTTGACCGAGGTGCCCTGGTTGGAGCGGGCGAACTTGGCCAGGCGGTACGTGATGTACGTGCCGTCGTCGTTGGCGGTGGTGATGTAGTCCGCGGAGACCTCCTGGACCACACCCGCCTTCTCGGCCTTGACCACGTCGCCGGCGTCGACGGCGGAGCGGTACTCCATGCCGGTGCCGACGAGCGGGGCCTCCGACTTAATCAGCGGAACGGCCTGACGCATCATGTTCGCGCCCATGAGGGCACGGTTGGCGTCGTCGTGCTCGAGGAAGGGGATCATGGCCGTCGCGACCGACACCATCTGGCGCGGCGAGACGTCCATGTAGTCGACGTCCTCGGGGCTGACGTAGTCGACCTCGCCGCCACGGCGGCGGACCAGGACGCGCGCCTCGGCGAACCGGAGTTCGTCGTTCAGCGTGGCGTTGGCCTGCGCGATGACGAAGCGGTCTTCCTCGTCGGCGGTCAGGTAGTCGACCTCGTCGGTGACCTGGCCGTCGTTCACCTTGCGGTACGGGGTCTCGACGAAACCGAACGCGTTGACCCGGCCGTAGGAGGCGAGCGAGCCGATCAGACCGATGTTCGGTCCTTCAGGCGTCTCGATCGGGCACATGCGGCCGTAGTGCGACGGGTGCACGTCACGGACCTCGAAGCCGGCCCGCTCACGGGAGAGACCACCCGGACCAAGGGCCGACAGGCGGCGCTTGTGGGTGAGACCCGACAGCGGGTTGTTCTGGTCCATGAACTGGGACAGCTGGCTGGTACCGAAGAACTCCTTGATGGAGGCGACGACCGGCCGGATGTTGATCAGGGTCTGCGGCGTGATCGCCTCGACGTCCTGGGTGGTCATGCGCTCGCGCACGACACGCTCCATACGGGCGAGACCCGTACGGACCTGGTTCTGGATCAGCTCGCCGACGCTGCGCAGACGACGGTTGCCGAAGTGGTCGATGTCGTCGGTCTCGACGACCATCGTGTCGCCGTTGTCACCGGTGGTCTCGGTCTCGCCGGCGTGCAGCTGCACCAGGTACTTGATCGTCGAGATGATGTCCTCGACGGTCAGGATGCCCGCGTCGAGCGGAGCGTCCGCGCCCAGCTTCTTGTTGACCTTGTAGCGACCGACCTTGGCGAGGTCGTAGCGCTTCGGGTTGAAGTAGAGGTTCTCGAGGAGCGTCTGCGCCGCCTCACGCGTGGGGGGCTCGCCCGGACGCAGCTTGCGGTAGATGTCGAGGAGCGCGTCGTCCTGGCCCTGGGTGTGGTCCTTCTCCAGGGTGGCGCGCATCGACTCGTAGTCGCCGAACTCCTCAAGGATCTGCTCGGTCGTCCAACCGAGCGCCTTCAGCAGGACGGTGACCGACTGCTTGCGCTTGCGGTCGATACGGACACCGACCATGTCACGCTTGTCGATCTCCATCTCCAGCCAGGCACCCCGGGACGGGATGATCTTGGCGGAGAAGATGTCCTTGTCGGACGTCTTGTCGATGGAGGAGTCGAAGTAGACACCGGGGGAACGGACCAGCTGAGACACCACGACACGCTCGGTGCCGTTGATGACGAAGGTGCCCTTGTTCGTCATGAGCGGGAAGTCGCCCATGAAGACCGTCTGGGACTTGATCTCACCGGTCTCGTTGTTGGTGAACTCGGCGGTGACGAAGAGCGGGGCAGCGTACGTGAAGTCGCGCTCCTTGCACTCGTCGATGGAGTTCTTCGGCGGCTCGAAGCGGTGGTCCCGGAACGTCAGGGACATCGACCCGGAGAAGTCCTCGATCGGGGAGATCTCCTCGAAGATCTCCTCCAGACCGGACTTGGTGGGGACGTCCTGACCGTTCTCAAGAGCCTCCTCGACCCGACTCTGCCAGGCGGTGTTGCCGAGCAGCCAGTCAAAGCTCTCGGTCTGCAGCGCGAGCAGGTTCGGAACCTCGAGAGGCTCCTTGATCTTTGCAAAGGAGATGCGCAGCGGGGCGGTGCTGGCGCCGTTGTTCGTATTCGCGGTCGAGGCGTTGCGCGAGGCGGCCAAGAGGGGGTCCTTCCGAGGGCTCGGACTCACTACGCGCGTACCGGTCCCTCCCGTACACAGAGACAGAAACCCCAGGTCAAGGAGCTTCGGTCATCGGTGCTCGAGTGAGGGCAGACCCCTGGTGACGGGCAGGGGACAGCTAACAGGCAGCGCAAAGGGTCAGTGTAGCCACTTGGCACACTGATGTCCAGTGCGGGTTTTTCGAGACCCTCGTTGTTCTCAACGCCCTTGTCAACGCCCTTGTCAACGCCTTCGGCATGTCTGCCCTCAACGCACGTTGATACTGCCCTCTTCGTCGTCGATCCATGCCTCGGATTCGGATCCTTGTGACGACGCGTCCTGAGAATTGCGCGCTGCGTGCGGTTCGTCAAGGCCCCCCAGCCCAAACGGCGGTGTCGGGAGACACAACGAAGATCACCATACCCGTCGCCACCACGAGTGCAAGGCAACCGAGGTCGCACCCCCGGACACGCCGAAGAGCGACCACCCGGATGGATGATCGCTCTTCGGTGCGTTCGCGTTACAGCCTCAGGAGGCCGTACTCAGCGCGCGGAGAGAGTCGTGGAGACTCCGGAAGGTCTTACTTGACCTCGACGGAGGCGCCGGCGCCCTTGAGGGACTCGGCGGCCTTCTCGGCGGCGTCCTTGGCGACCTTCTCGAGGACCGGCTTCGGAGCGCCGTCCACGAGGTCCTTGGCCTCCTTCAGACCCAGGGAGGTCAGCTCACGCACGACCTTGATGACCTGGATCTTCTTGTCGCCGGCGCCGGTGAGGATGACGTCGAACTCGTCCTTCTCCTCGACCTCGGCAACGGCGCCACCGGCACCACCGGCGGGGGCGGCAACAGCGACGGCCGCGGCGGCGGTGACGTCGAACTTCTCCTCGAAGGCCTTCACGAACTCGGAGAGCTCGATGAGGGTCATCTCCTCGAACTGGGCGAGCAGGTCTTCCTGGCTGAGCTTCGCCATGATGGGCGATCCTTCCACTAATTCGGCTGGTGCCGGATGTACTGGGTGAGGCGGGCGTACGTCGGCCCGCTGCGACCCGTGCCGCCTAGGCGGCCAAGGTCAGAAAGCGAGCCGAATTACTCGGCACCGCCCTGCTCGTCCCGCTTGGCGCGAAGAGCGTCCACGGTGCGGACGAGCTTCGAGGGAAGCGCCTGGAAGAGCTGAGCAGCCTGAGACTGCTTGCCCTTGAAGGCACCCGCCAGCTTGGAGAGCAGAACCTCGCGGGACTCGAGGTCCGCAAGCTTCTTGATCTCATCGGCGGACAGCGCCTTGCCGTCAAGGACACCGCCCTTGATGATGAGATTCGGGTTGTCCTTGGCGAAGTCACGGAGACCCTTCGCCGACTCCACCGGGTCACCGGTGACGAAGGCGACGGCCGTCGGACCAGCGAAGAGCTGGTCGTCCAGCGTGATCCCGGCCTCGTTGGCCGCAATCTTGGTCAGCGTGTTCTTCACCACGGCGTACTGGGCGTTCTCACCGAGCGACCGGCGCAGCGTCTTGAGCTGCGCCACGGTGAGACCGCGGTACTCGGTCAGCACGGCGGCGTTGGAGCTGCGGAACTTGTCCGTCAGCTCGGCAACCGCGGCAGCCTTGTCGGGCCTCGCCATAGAGCCTCGGCCTCCTTCCGGGTGATTCGGACCGCGCGGACCCGAAGGAGGACTGGGGAAAACGAAACGCCCCGGCGCAGGCGCACGGGGCGGACTCGACCGGCTCCACACGAGTGAACGCGTGCTCCGGGAGTTCTTCCACAGTCACCTGCGCGGGTCGTCCACTTTGCAGCGGATCCTTCGGCCACCGCACCCTCGTTCGAGCGTGCGGCAACGACCAGCGGTCTTTGGCTTCTTCAGGAGAGTACGGGACCGGGGCGCCGTCGAGCAAATCGGGCTCTACGGCGCCCGGTCCAGGGCCTTCCGCGGCGGCCTCCGGGCGCGGAGGCCGCCGGCTTCAGGAGCTGGTGCCGGCTCAGGAGCTGGTGCCGGAGCCGCCCGGCACGGAGGTCTCGCTGCCGCTCGACACGTTCCCGCCGGACTTCATGAGCTCCTTGAAGTCCTTGGTGTCGGCCGCCGGGGGCGCCTCGGCGGAAACCTTCACGCCGTAGTCGCTGTAGTAGGCCGTGCTGGTCATGGCGCCGGTCGCCATGTCCGCCTTCTCGACCTTCTTGACCAGCAGGTTCTGGGCGTCGACCCAGATGTCGACGGTCTCCGTGGTGACGCCCGCCTGGGTGAGCTGCTTCTTCAGGCCGGCCAGCTGGTCGGCGGTGAGGTTGCTGTTCTTGTCGGCGAGGTCGGCGACGTCGACCGTGCCCGAGTAGTGCGTGGCGTCGACCCCGGAGACCTTCTCCTCGCCGACCTTCTTCACATCGCCGGAGGCCAGCAGCAGCTTCACCGACTGGTTCGGCGTGGTGTTCTGCATCTGGTCCTTGAGGTACGCGCCCGAGCTGCCGGCGAGCTTGGCGAGGTCGTCGTACGAGTACTTGATCCAGTGCTTGCCGCCGAACTGCTGGGCGAACTTCTCGCTCATCTTCGCGTAGTAGGCGTCCGGCAGATAGCGGGCGTCCATCGACGTGGTGCCGGCCTGGCGCATCGCATCGGCCATCTTGCCGCCGGTGTAGGTGATGGTGAGGTTGCCCTTGAGGCCGTCACCCCAGGCGAGGGCGCCGTTCGCCGTCATCGACATGGTGTCGCCGATGGACGTGCTGGAGCGGACCTTGGCCGAATCGGCCTTGTCCGTGGACTTCTCGGCGGAGCGCAGGGCGGCGAGGGGGCTGACGTGCGTGACGCTCTTGCCGACCGCCTTGTCGCCCTTCCCGGAATCCTGGGAGCCGCAGGCAGCCACCCCGGCCAGCGCGGTCACCACCGCGATGGAAAGGGTCACCCGGCGTACGGTCGTGCTCTTCATGTCCCACCCCTATGCGTGTCCTGTGCCTGCACGCTAACTCAGGCCACTGACAGTTGTACGAAAAGTCGCACAAACATAGGACGGGCCCTGCACCTGGAAGGTTGCAGGGCCCGTCTCTATTGACGCGTACCTGACGCGGCTACCGGGGTGAGCGAGAGGCTCAGACGGCGGCCGGGTCCTCCTCGACGAGGAGGTTGCGGGTGCGGTTCGAGTCGACCGGAATGCCGGGGCCCATCGTGGTGCTGATGGCGGCCTTCTTGATGTAGCGACCCTTGGCGGCGGACGGCTTCAGACGGAGGATCTCCTCCAGGGCCGCGCCGTAGTTCTCCACCAGCTTGGTGTCGTCGAACGACGTCTTGCCGATGATGAAGTGCAGGTTCGAGTGCTTGTCGACGCGGAACTCGATCTTGCCGCCCTTGATCTCGGTCACGGCCTTGGCCACGTCCGGGGTCACGGTGCCGGTCTTCGGGTTCGGCATCAGACCACGCGGGCCGAGGACGCGGCCGAGGCGGCCGACCTTGCCCATGAGGTCCGGGGTGGCGACGACGGCGTCGAAGTCCAGACGGCCCTTCGACACCTCGTCGATCAGTTCGTCGGCGCCGACGATGTCGGCGCCCGCGGCACGCGCGGCCTCGGCACGGTCACCGGTCGCGAAGACCAGGACCCGGGCGGTCTTACCGGTGCCGTGCGGAAGGTTCACGGTGCCACGGACCATCTGGTCGGCCTTGCGCGGGTCGACACCCAGGCGGAAGGCGACCTCGACGGTGCCGTCGAACTTGGTCGTGGAGGTCTCCTTGGCGAGACGGACGGCCTCGAGCGGGGCGTACAGCTTCTCCCGGTCGACCTTGGCGTCCGCAGCGCGGAGAGCCTTGCTGCGCTTGCTCACAACTGCTCCTGTGTGTTCTGAGAGGAGTCGTGGTGTACGGGCCGAGCAGGCCCTACCACGGTGGTTCTACGAAGGTGGGGGTCAGCCCTCGACCGTGATGCCCATGGAACGGGCGGTGCCGGCGATGATCTTCGACGCGGCGTCCAGGTCGTTGGCGTTGAGGTCGGGCAGCTTGGTCTGGGCGATCTCGCGGACCTGCGCCTCGGTGATCTTGGCGACCTTGGTCTTGTGCGGCTCGCCGGAGCCCTTCTCGACACCCGCGGCCTTGAGGATCATCTTCGCGGCCGGCGGCGTCTTGGTGACGAAGGTGAAGGAGCGGTCCTCGTAGACCGTGATCTCCACCGGGATGACCCAGCCACGCTGCGACTCGGTCGCGGCGTTGTAGGCCTTGCAGAACTCCATGATGTTGACGCCGTGCTGGCCGAGCGCGGGGCCGACCGGCGGGGCCGGGTTCGCGGCACCGGCGTTGATCTGGAGCTTGATGAGCCCCGTGACCTTCTTCTTCTTGGGAGGCATTACTCTCCGGGTCCTTTCAATTCGGGTCCCTGCCCGCTTCCGGGGAGCACCCGGACGCAGGCATACCGCACAACGATAACGGGTATGGATGCGCGGCCAAAAACCGAGCAGGTCAGACGGGCTGTGGCAGCCCGCCTGACCTGCTCGGAAGCGGTTCGTCCAGAAGGGGCCGGTTCTTGGGAACCTGCTTCCCGATGAACTAGTTCTTCTGGATCTGGTCGAAGGAGAGCTCGACCGGCGTCTCGCGGCCGAAGATCTCCACCAGGCCCTTGACCTTCTTCGAGTCGGGGTTGATCTCGTTGATGGTCGCCTGGAGCGTGGCGAACGGGCCGTCGGTGACGGTGACCGAGTCGCCGACCTCGAAGTCCAGAACCTGGACCTCGACCTTGCGCTGCGGAGCGGGCTTGCCCTCGGCCTCGGCGGCCTCGCGGGCAGCCTTCTCCTCGGCCTCCGGGGCGAGCATCTTGAGGATCTCGTCCAGAGTCAGCGGGTAGGGGTCGTAGGCGTTGCCGACGAAGCCGGTGACGCCCGGGGTGTTGCGGACGACGCCCCACGACTCGTTGGTCAGGTCCATGCGGACCAGGACGTAACCCGGCAGCTTGTTCTGCTTGATCGTCTTGCGGTCGCCGTTCTTGATCTGGACGACCTCTTCCTGCGGCACCTCGGCCTGGAAGATGTAGTCCTCGACGTTCAGCGAGACGGCGCGCTGCTCCAGGTTGGTCTTCACGCGGTTCTCGTAACCGGCGTAGGTGTGGATGACGTACCACTCGCCGGGCAGGGAGCGCAGCTCCTCGCGCAGGGCCTCGATCGGGTCGACGGGCTCAGCGGGCTCTTCTTCGGCGGCCTCGTCGACCAGGGTGACGGGCTCGTCGGTGTCGACGTCCTCGCCCTCCTCGTCCTCGACGTGCAGCGCGGCCTCTTCGGCCGGCTCGCCCGCCTCGGCCTCGGCAGCCTCGAACTCGTCCTGCTCATCCGCGCCCTCGACGATGTCGAGCTCGTCGTCCACCGTCTCGTCCGGCTCGATGGCGTCGTTCAGGTTCGGGTCAGACACGATGGCTGCTTCTTCCTGGATACATAGGGGTGGAACATGCGAAAACGGGCGCCGGTACCACGGCGCCCTTCGCTCTTGGCTCAGCCGAAGACGTACTTGGCCGCGTGGTTGAGCCCATAGTCAATCACGGTCACCAGGGCGATCATGATGGCGACGAAGAAGATCACCACAGTGGTGTACGACGTCAGCTGGTTGCGCGTCGGCCAGACGACCTTGCGGAGTTCCGCGACGATCTGGCGGTAGAAGATGGCGAGGCGCTTCAGCGGGCCCTTCTTGGCGCGCTTGCCGCCCTTGCGGGCCTTCTTCTTGGACTCGGGCACCTCGTCCTGAGCATCAGGCGTGTCGATGGAGCCCACGGCGTCCGTCATTCGTCCTCACCTGATCCCGGGTCGTGGCCGTGCCGCGCCCGGTTTCTGAGCCGCACGGCGGTGCATTGCTGTACGTACATGCGCACACATCCTGGCGGTGTGTGTAGCAGGGCCGGAGGGACTTGAACCCCCAACCGCCGGTTTTGGAGACCGGTGCTCTACCAATTGAGCTACGACCCTTTGGTGTGTCCCCCAACGTACCGCATCCGACCGGGTGCTCGGTGTGCACCGGCTGGGGAGCGGCTGCTGAAGGCCAACGAGGTGAGAGTGTACGTGGTCCGGGCCCCTGCGTCGAACAGAAAGTGCCTGACCGGGGTCACCCGGCCGAAGATCGTCCTGGCCGGGGGCCGGATTCGGACCCGTGTTCATGTCTCGACCCCTTGCTGTTCAGTCTGTGAAACCCGCGTGCCGGGGGCATTTCCGTTCTGGAACGATGGCCTCATGAGCGCTGCAACCCCTCCCACCGAGCGCCGGGTCTCCGCCCGAGTCGGCGCGATCTCCGAGTCCGCGACCCTCGCCGTGGACGCCAAGGCCAAGGCCCTGAAGGCCGCCGGGCGTCCGGTGATCGGCTTCGGCGCAGGCGAGCCCGACTTCCCGACCCCGGACTACATCGTCGAGGCGGCCATCGAGGCCTGCAAGAACCCGAAATACCACCGCTACACCCCGGCCGGCGGCCTGCCCGAGCTGAAGGCCGCGATCGCCGCGAAGACGCTGCGCGACTCGAACTACGAGGTCGACCCGTCCCAGATCCTGGTGACCAACGGCGGCAAGCAGGCCATCTACGAGGCGTTCGCCGCCATCCTCGACCCGGGTGACGAGGTCATCGTCCCGGCGCCGTACTGGACGACGTACCCGGAGTCGATCCGGCTGGCCGGCGGTGTCCCGGTGGAGGTCGTCGCCGACGAGACGACCGGCTACCGGGTGAGCGTGGAGCAGCTGGAGGCGGCCCGCACGGAGAAGACGAAGGTCGTGCTCTTCGTCTCCCCGTCCAACCCGACCGGCGCTGTCTACAGCGAGGCCGAGGCCGAGGCGATCGGCCGCTGGGCCGTCGAGCACGGCCTGTGGGTCCTCACGGACGAGATCTACGAGCACCTCGTCTACGGCGACGCGACGTTCACCTCGCTGCCGGCGATCCTGCCCGAGCTGCGCGACAAGTGCATCGTGGTCAACGGCGTGGCGAAGACGTACGCCATGACCGGCTGGCGCGTGGGCTGGGTCATCGGCCCGAAGGACGTCGTCAAGGCCGCGACGAACCTGCAGTCGCACGCCACCTCGAACGTGTCCAACGTGGCCCAGGTGGCCGCCCTGGCCGCCGTCTCCGGCGACCTGGAGGCCGTCGCGAAGATGCGCGAGGCCTTCGACCGGCGCCGCAAGACGATCGTGCGGATGCTCAACGAGATCGACGGCGTGCTCTGCCCGGAGCCCGAAGGCGCGTTCTACGCCTACCCGTCGGTCAAGGGCCTGCTCGGCAAGGAGATCCGCGGCAAGCGTCCGCAGAACACCGTGGAGCTGGCCGCGCTGATCCTGGAGGAGGCCGAGGTCGCGGTCGTCCCGGGCGAGGCCTTCGGCACGCCGGGCTACCTGCGGCTGTCGTACGCGCTCGGTGACGAGGACCTCGTCGAGGGTGTGAGCCGGATGCAGAAGCTGCTGGCGGAGGCGAAGAGCTGAGGTCCACCGCTGCTCGTACGGGGGCATCTCCCCTCACCGGGAGCTGCCCCCGTCTCTTTGTGCGAGCAAGACCACGTTCGGGGAAAGAGCTACCCGGGCGGCCGGGGCGTACGGCAGGATCCTGGGATGGAGCGTGTACGTGATCTCTCTGACCTGCCGAAAGCCCATCTGCACCTGCACTTCACCGGCTCGATGCGGCCGGGGACCGTCCTGGAGCTGGCCGACAAGTACGGCGTGCGCCTGCCCGAGACGCTGGCCGAGGCACTGACCAGCGGTGAGCCGCCCAAGCTGCGCGCCACGGACGAGCGCGGCTGGTTCCGCTTCCAGCGGCTGTACGACGCGGCCCGCTCCTGCCTGAGGCAGCCGGAGGACATCCAGCGGCTGGTCCGGGAGGCCGCCGAGGAGGACCTGCTGGACGGCTCGGGCTGGCTGGAGATCCAGGTGGACCCGACGTCGTACGCGCCCCGGCTGGGCGGTCTGATCCCGGCCCTGGAGATCATCCTGGACGCGGTGGACACGACGGTGCGGGAGACCGGGCTCGGGATGCGGGTCCTGGTGGCGGCGAACCGTATGAAGCACCCGCTGGACGCGCGCACGCTGGCCCGGCTCGCGGTGCGCTACGCCGACCGGGGTGTGGTCGGCTTCGGGCTGTCCAACGACGAACGGCGGGGCATGGCGCGGGACTTCGACCGCGCCTTCGCCATCGCACGCGACGGCGGCCTGCTGTCCGCCCCGCACGGCGGCGAGCTGACCGGCCCGGCCTCGGTGCGCGACTGCCTGGACGACCTGCATGCCTCGCGAATCGGGCACGGGGTGCGGGCGGCGGAGGACCCGCGGCTGTTGAAGCGGCTGGCCGACCGGGGCGTGACCTGCGAGGTCTGCCCGGCCTCGAACGTGGCGCTCGGCGTCTACGAGAAGCCGGAGGACGTGCCGCTGCGCACGTTCTTCGAGGCGGGCGTCCCGATGGCCCTCGGCGCCGACGACCCGCTGCTCTTCGGCTCCCGGCTGGCCGCCCAGTACGAGATCGCCCGCCACCATCACGGCTTCACGGACGCGGAACTCGCGGAGCTGGCCCGGCAGTCGGTGCGGGCATCGGCGGCACCGGAGGACGTCAGGGCGCGGCTGCTGGCCGGCGTGGACGACTGGCTGGCTCGCCCGGCCGTCTGAAGTGGGCGTAGGGCGGATAGGGCTTGAAACAGATCAGAACCTCGAGGGGATGCCCGCCGCCGGGCGGCTGAACCAGCGACGGCAGCCCCGCCATCAGCGCCGAGCCTCCTTTGACGACGCCCTTGTGGCGCGGCCCCCAGCCTGCCGCCCAGGCGAAGCCGGTGGCTGTCTCGGCGAACACGTCCCTGCTGCCGAACAGGAAGAACGTGCGGGCGTGCGTGGTGTGCCGCAGCTCGTCCCGGAAGCCCGGCCGTTCCTGCCTCTCGCGCCAGGCCCCGGCGTCCCGCCCGGTGCGTGCCTCGTCGGTGCGGACGGTCAGCGGGGTGCCGTGGCGCAGCTTGCGGCGCAGTTCGGGCCACTGGCTGGGGCGCAGGCCGAGGGTGTGGTGGGCCAGGACGAGGTCGACCCGGTCGCCCACGCCCTCGGTGGGCGGGACTCCGTCGCGCAGCGGGACGTGGACGACGGTGTGCCGGGAGTAGGCGGCGAAGGAGAACAGGCCCGCCAGCCGGTTCAGGCCGTCGTGGTCGCCGTACAGCAGGCCGATGGGGTCGGGGGCGCGCAGTGAGGTGTGGCGCAGGGGCTGCCTGGGCTGGACGACACGGTGCTCGTACGGCCCTGTCCTGGGCCTGAATTCGCGCAGCCTCAGCTGCATGTGCGCTTCCTCATGGCTTCAGGGTCGCGGCCTGCCGCCGTCCTGCGCAACGGAGATTCCCGGGGCGATCCCGCCCAGCAGGGTGCGGGCGAGCCGGACTGCGAAGTCGTCCACGAGCGGTCGTGTGCCGCTCTCGGTGGCGTCGTAGGCGAACGCGCGGTGGGCGCAGGCGCCGAGGAGGAGCGAGGCGGCCGCGAAGGTGTCGGCGTCGGCGCGGACGCGGCCGGCGGCCCGCTCGGCGCGCAGATAGGCGTCCAGGGTCTCGATCGGCATGTGCGGGCCGGCGCCGATCTTCCGCAGCGCGTCGTCGTGCCGCCGCTTGAGCTGTGTCTCGGCGAACAGGGAGGCGGCGATAGGGAAGCTCTGCTCGTAGAAGAGGGCCGCCTGGCGGGCGATCTCGGTGAGGTTCTCCTCCAGGGTGCCCTGGCCCGGCTCGGCCGCGAGGCTGCTCAGCAGCGGGGTGAGCCGGGGCAGGCGCTCGGTGAGCACCTGGACGAACAGGTCCTCCTTGCTGTCGAAGTACTTGTAGAGCGCGGCCTCGGAGCAGCCGGCCGCCCGGGCGATCTCCTTGGTCGTGGCACGGGCGAGTCCGACGGTGAGCATCAGCTCGTGGGCGGCGTCGAGGATGCGCACACGCGCCGGCTTCGTCTCCATGGGAGGTCCAATCGGGCTTGACGAGTGAGTGAATGCTTACCCACTCTAGGAGACATCGCGGTGAGTAAACGCTCACCCACCTTATGGAGCACGGGAGTCGCCATGAAGCTCACCGTTTTCGGCGCCACCGGCGGGATCGGCCAGGAGATCGTCCGGCAGGCGCTCGGCGCAGGTCACCAGGTGACCGCCGTCGTCCGCGATCCGGCCCGGCTGACCGTCACGGGGGACGCGCTGGACGTGTTCCGCGCGGACCTCACCGACCCGGAAGGGCTTCGTGCCGCCGTCGCCGGCCGGGACGCGGTCCTGTCGGGCCTCGGCGCACGCAGCGCCAAGGACGCGGGGGTGGCCGCACGGCTCACCCGTACGGTCCTCGCCGCCATGGAGGCCGAGGGCGTACGACGGCTGCTGGTGGTCAGCGCCGGCCCGGTCGGACCGGCCCCTGCGGACGACGGCTTCCTGGACCGCGGGATGCGGAGCCTGGTGTCGGCGATCCTCAAGGACGTCTACGCCGACCTGCGCGAGATGGAGAGCGAGCTGGCGGGCAGCGGCACGGACTGGACGTCGGTACGGCCGCCGCGCCTCCAGGACAAGCCGCTCACCGGCCGCTACCGCACGGTCGTCGGCGGCTTCCCGCGCAAGGGCCGCTTCATCGCGCGCGCGGACGTCGCCCACGCGATGCTCTCGATGATCGAGAACACGGGGACGGTGAAGCAGGGGGTGGGTGTCGCGTACTGAGCCCTGGCGGCCTCGGAACCTTGGGTGCCCGGGGACTTGGTTACCTTGAGACCCTTGCGCGCCCGGGGCCTTTACGCGCCCGGGCTCGGCGGGGTCACGGCCGTGTGCGGCTACAGGCTCACGCCGACCGTCACCGGCTCGTTGACCAGCGTGACCCCGAAGGCCTCGCGGACTCCGGCGACGACCTCGCGGGCCAGGGCCAGCAGGTCCTCGGTGGTGGCGCCGCCCCGGTTGGTCAGGGCGAGCGTGTGCTTGGTGGAGATGCGGGCGGGCCCGGTGCCGTACCCCTTGGTGAAGCCCGTCCTGTCGATCAGCCAGGCCGCCGAGGTCTTCGTACGGCCCTCCCCCGCCGGGTACGCGGGCGGCTCGACGCCCTCGCCCAGCCGGTCCCGCACGCGCGCGTGGAACGCGGCGAACTGCTCCTGGGTGAGGATCGGGTTGGTGAAGAAGGACCCGGCGGACCAGGTGTCGTGGTCCTCGGGGTCGAGGACCATGCCCTTGCCGGCGCGGAGCTTCAGCACGGTCTCGCGGGCCTCGGCGAGCGGCGCCCGCTCCCCCGGCTCCACACCGAGCGCCCGGGCCGCCTCGGCGTACTTGACCGGCGCCGACAGGCCGTCCGCGTCCTCCAGCTCGAAACGGACGCGCAGCACGACATAGCGACCGGGGTCGGCCTTGAAGCGGCTGTGCCGGTACGAGAAGGCGCACTCCTCGTTCGTCAGCGTGACCGTCTGGCCGGCCCGGCGGTCGTAGGCGAGCACCTCGGTGATGACCGAGGAGACCTCCTGGCCGTAGGCGCCCACGTTCTGGATCGGGGTCGCGCCTGCGGAGCCGGGAATCCCGGCCAGGCACTCGATCCCGGCGAGCCCGGCCTCCACGGTGCGGGCGACGGCGTCCGTCCAGACCTCGCCGGCCGCCAGCTCCAGCGTGCTGCCGCGCAGTTCGAAGCCGGTCGTGGCGATGCGCAGGGCGGTGCCGTCGAAGCCCTTGTCGCCGATGACCAGGTTGGATCCGCCACCGATGAGCAGCAGCGGGGTCCCCGTGTCGTCGGCGTCCCGGACGGCGGCGATCACCTCGGCGTCGGTCGTCGCGGTGACCAGCCGGGTCGCGGGGCCGCCCAGCCGGAAGGTGGTCAGCGGGGCCAGGGGGGCGTCGTGGAGTTCCTGCACGCGCTCAAGACTACGAGACGGCACGGACAGCACTGCGAGACGGCACCCGCAGCCCGCCTCTGCGACCGTCTTGACAAGAGGGCTTCCGGAGGAAGGCATACGTAAGGGGCACCCCGCCATGGCGGATGCCCCTTACCTCAGCACTTCGTACGGGCCGTCAGGCCAGTCGCACGACCGCCCGGGACATGCCCAGCACCTTCTGGCCGCCGCTCATGGCGGTCAGGTCCACGCGCACCGTGTTGTCGTCGAGCTTGGCCGCGACCTTGCCGCTGACCTCGATCACCGCGCCCTTGTCGTCGTTCGGCACGACGACCGGCTTGGTGAAGCGGACGCCGTACTCCACGACCGCGCCCGGGTCGCCGGTCCAGTCGGTGACCACCCGGATCGCCTCGGCCATGGTGAACATGCCGTGCGCGATGACGTCCGGCAGGCCGACCTCCTTGGCGAACTTCTCGTTCCAGTGGATCGGGTTGAAGTCCCCGGAGGCACCCGCGTACTGCACCAGCGTGGCGCGGGTCACGGGGAAGGTCTGCGCCGGCAGTTCGGTGCCGACCTCGACGTCGTCGTACGCGATCTTCGCCGTCATCGGTACCTCACGCCTCCTCGGCCGCGCGGGCCACGAGCTTGGTCCAGGCGGTCACCACGGGCTCGCCCGCCTCGTCGTGCACCTCGCCGCGGATGTCCAGCACGTCGTTGCCCGCGAGGGACTTGATCCCCTCGATGGTGGAGGTGACCGTGAGCCGGTCGCCTGCGCGCACGGGGCGGGTGTAGGCGAACTTCTGGTCGCCGTGCACCACACGGCTGTAGTCGAGACCGAGCTGAGGGTCCTGGACGACCTGCCCGGCGGCCCGGAAGGTGATGGAGAACACGAAGGTCGGCGGTGCGATCACATCGGAGTGACCGAACTCCTTGGCGGCCTCCGGGTCCGTGTACACGGGATTGGTCTCCCCGACCGCCTCGGCGAACTCGCGGATCTTCTCCCGGCCCACCTCATAGGGCGCAGTGGGCGGGTAGGTCCGCCCCACGAAGGACTGGTCGAGCGCCATTGGCCCGGCACCTCCTGGTCTTGGCAGCGTGTCTGTTCTCAGCCGCGTGTGAAACGACGTGAGGCCGCCCCCCAGCTTGCGGGGGCGGCCTCACGTACGAGCCTGATTTATCGCGTTTCGCGGTGCGCGGTGTGCGCATTGCAACGCGGGCAGTGCTTCTTCATCTCAAGACGGTCCGGGTTGTTACGCCGGTTCTTCTTGGTGATGTAGTTCCGCTCCTTGCACTCCACGCAGGCCAGCGTGATCTTCGGGCGGACGTCGGTGGCAGCCACGTGAGTGCTCCTAAGACGAACGGGTGAACTGATTCAACGCACAAGAGTAGCCGATCGAAGGACCGACCCCGCAATCGGCTACTGTCAGTAGCGGTGACCGGACTTGAACCGGTGACACAGCGATTATGAGCCGCTTGCTCTACCGACTGAGCTACACCGCTTTGATGAGATCGGCCCCGCCTCGCGACGGAACCTCTCACACCAGAGCCCCAAAACGGAATCGAACCGTTGACCTTCTCCTTACCATGGAGACGCTCTGCCGACTGAGCTATTGGGGCGAGCGATGAAGACATTACACGGTCCGCCGCCGTTCACCCAAATCCGTATCCGGCCGCCCTGGGCAGCCCTCTTCCCCGGTCGTTTCCCCGCCCTCCCAGCAGCCTCGCAAGCCCCGTGCCGCGCGTCCACGCGCGTGTGGAGAGCGTTCGGCGAGCACACGGGAAGGCGTCCCGCAGGGGGCGGGCCACACCGGTACGACTATTGCGCTCCTCCGCGCCCTGCACGGCTCGCCACCCTAGGCTCGACTCACTCTGCGTGATCTTGGGTCCACAGCGGCCGTGAGCCCCTGACGTGGTCCTGCCCCGAGCCCGACCCCTGGAGTCCGATGCCCGACAGCCAGCCGCAGCCGCCCCCGTCGTCGAACTCGTCAGGGCCCTCCGGACAGCCCGACCCGGCCGCCCTGCTGCTGTGCGGGGCGCGGCTCACCGACGGCCGGACCGTGGACGTACGGCTGGGCGGCGGGCGCATCGAGGCGGTCGGCACGGCCGGCAGCCTGACGCAGGGGCCGGCCCGGAAGGGCGCCGCGCGCGTGGACCTCGGCGGCTACCTGCTCCTCCCGGCCCCGGCCGAACCGCACGCCCACAGCGACACCGCGCTGTCCGCCGAGCATCCCGGACCGGTCTCGTACGCCCCCGAGGACGTCCAGCGCAGGGCCACAGAGGCGGCGCTGCTCCAACTCGGCCACGGGGCCACGGCCGTACGCGCCCACGTGCGCGTGGGCGACGTCCAGGGCCTGGGCGCGCTGGGCGCCGTACTGCAGGCGCGGCGTTCCCTGCGCGGACTCGCGGAGCTGACCACGGTCGCGATGCCACGCCTGCTGACCGGGGCGGCCGGGGCCGACGGGCTCTCGATGCTGCGGGACGCGGTCAAGATGGGCGCCTCCGTGGTGGGCGGCTGCCCGGACCTGGACCCGGACCCGACGGGCTACGTGGAGGCCGTGCTGGAGGTGGCCTCGGAGCACGGCTGCCCGGTGGACCTGCACACGGACGCCGCCGACCCGGCCCGGCTGTCCCGGATCGCGGCCATGGCGGGTGGCCTGCGCCCCGGCGTGACGATCGGTCCGTGCGCCGGTCTCGCGCGCCTGCCCGCCGAGGCTGCCACCCGCCTCGCGGAGCAGCTCGCGGCGGCCGGCGTGACGGTGGTGTGCCTGCCCCAGGGCGGTTGCGGGGGCGCGGACCGGCTGGGCACGGCCCCGGTACGGCTGCTGCGCGCGGCCGGGGTGCGGGTGGCGGCCGGCAGCGGCGCGCTCCGGGACGTGTCGAACCCGGTGGGTCGCGGCGACCCTCTGGAGGCCGCCTATCTCCTCGCATCCGCCCACGGCCTGCGCCCCGAGGACGCCTACGACGCGGTGAGCGCCTCGGCCCGCGCGGTCCTGGGCCTGCCCGAGGTCCGCGTGGAGGCCGGTTTCCCCGCCGAACTCCTCGCTGTACGCGGCGATCGACTGTCGGGCGCCCTCTCGCTCGCCTACAGCCGCATCGTGGTGCACCGGGGGCGTGTGGTGGCCCGCACGAGCGCGGTCCGCGAGTACTGCAACTCGGCGGCAGCGGCGGAACTGGGGCTGCCGCGGCAGGGGCGCAAGGAGTTGTCCTGAGGGGGCGCCCGTTTTCACGTGGGGCGCGTGTTCCCGCGTGCGCGCCCCAGATCATGCACCGATGCGCCCCTGCGCCACGGCGCGCTCTCGGCCGTAACTCGTGCGGCGGATGCGCCTCTTCGGGCGTACGGTCGGAATCATGCGCATTGTCATCGCTGGTGGTCATGGTCAGATCGCGCTGCGGCTGGAGCAACTGCTCTCCGCGCGCGGGGACGAAGTAGCAGGGATCATCCGCAAGGCCGAGCAGGGCGACGATCTGCGGGCGGCCGGCGCCGAACCGGTCCTGCTCGACCTGGAGTCCGCTTCGGTGGACGAGGTGTCCGCACGGCTGCAGGGCGCGGACGCGGCGGTCTTCGCGGCGGGCGCGGGCCCTGGCAGCGGTACGGCTCGCAAGGACACGGTGGACAAGGGTGCTGCGGTGCTGTTCGCGGACGCGGCCGTCCGCGCGGGCGTTCGCCGTTTCGTGGTGGTCTCCTCGATGGGCGCGGACCCCGCACACCGGGGCGACGACATCTTCGACGTGTACCTGCGCGCCAAGGGCGAGGCCGACGCGTACGTCACCCGGCAAGAGGCCCTCGACTGGACGATCCTGCGCCCCGGTGCGCTGACGAACGACGCAGGCACAGGCCTGGTCCGGCTGGAGGCCCACACCGGACGCGGCCCGATCCCCCGGGACGACGTGGCGGCCGTACTGGCGGACCTGGTGGAGACCTCGGCGACGGCCGGTCTGACGCTGGAGCTGGTCGGCGGGTCGACGCCGGTGTCGGTCGCGGTGAAGTCGGTCGCGGGGAACTGAGGCCGTCCGCCGACCGTTCACCCGTCAGAACAGAGGCAGCTGCCCGGGAAAGTCCGGCACGGCGTACCCGTCCAACGCCGGCTGGACCGCCCCGAGTTGGGCCTGCCGACGCGACCCGGAGCACGAGACGAGTTCCCCGACCTCCCGCGCCCCGGGCGGGTCGTGCCGCGCGAAGCGCCCCGCGACGACGGCAATCTCGCGACGGCACACAGGACAGGTTCTGCGACGGGAGGCCATGCCGTCAGTGTGCCCGCCGCACGCCTGAACGAGGGTGCGCAGGGTCGGAGTTGCGCGGGCCGGAGTGCGGCAGCACCCGCTGCGTGCCGGAATCGTCTCGACGGACTCGGCGAACACTGTGCACCGGGCAAACGAAGAGACCCCTCCGACCGCGTTTCCGCAGTTGGAGGAGGTCTTCCCCAGTGTGGCGGCGCCAGGATTCGAACCTGGGAAGGCTGAGCCGGCAGATTTGCACTCTCCCTTGGCCGCCCCAACCACTGGCGTCCTGACCTGCACGAGTGCCGTCACAAGCCTGAGTGCGTGGTCCGCTCGGCCGCGTGTCGTCCACACAAGTCTGTGCTTCGTTGCGAATCGCGGGAGGGAGCACAAGTTCGTGATCTTCAGCCCTCCGCGGGAGCCGGAGATCACCAAGATGCTCGAGGAGCATGGCCGTCAGGGCTGGCAGCTTGTGAGCCATGCCATTCACGGCGCCGACAACAGCGGATACGTGCACAGCCTGAGTTTTGCGTTCAAGCGGCCCAAATGAACGTTTGAAGCGTGACGACTGCGGCAATTGCAGGCATGCGGGGTGTATGAACCCTCATAGGGCTGGTGGCGCTTGGGGCTACTGCGGAGATTTCCCATGCCCTGAACCAACTGGTCCGGCGCCATCAGCTTCCGTCTCGTGACGGTGCCGATCAACGTGGTCGACGCGACGGAGGACCACAGCATCCGCTTCCGCTTCCGCTTCCGCCAGTACTACCTGGAGGACATGGGTCGAGTGCGGGTGCGCAAGGTGTGCGAGTTGGAGGACCGCGGGGTCAGCCAGGACGGCCGCACAACACCTAGTCGGCTAGTCGGCCAGGTCGAGCGTCTTGTCCGGCGCGCAGAACTCGCACGGGGTGAGGTAGCCGAGAGGGTCACGGAGCGCGATGCGGATCTGGTCCGGTGTGACGAAGGACGTCTTGCGTCGGGGCATGGTGCAGTCGGCTAGGTGATAGAGCGCGGGCAAGTGGTGCTTCGGATGATTCTTCGGCTCGACGACGTATGCGGTCGGCGGGGGGCCACTGGAGTCGGGTTCGCCGGCGGGCGGTGGCGCTGGGCGCTGTGGCCGGGATGGCCGATGCGGCGAGGGTGCGGCTTGCCGTTCGGCGGCGGCGAAGGCTTTGCGAATGGCTTCGCGTTGGAGCCGAAGGTAGATGGCAACGGTCTCGTTCTCAGCGATCCTCTCGTCCAGGTACGCGAGGATCGCCCGGAGCCGACGAGGGTCAGGCGGCAGCAGGGACATGACGCGCACCATCCCCGCACGCGATGAGGCCACTCATCGTCAGCCCCTTCCTCCCTGCGTGGGGGCGAACAGCGCCGCCCGAGCAGTCATCCCGCGCCCCTGCCAGTACGGGTGGAACAGCACCTCCGAGGACAGGCGGATCAGCCGCCGCCGCAGCGCCGTGCGCGGGCATGCGGCGAGCTGCCGGTAGGCGGCGTGCCACTCCTCTTGTGCCTGGGCGAGGTCGTCGGGGATCGGTCGCATGACCAAATTCAAGCATGTGTTCGATTTTTGGCGCGAGCGGAACCTACGCACGACGACGGCCCCGGTAAATCGGGTGCCAGGCGAGGGAGGGGCGCACTACGGTAGGCATCGTTCAGGTGCGAAGGCTGCGGCTACTTCGCCTGTCAAGCGGGTAACGCGGGTTCGAATCCCGTCATCGGCGCTTTGCCGATGTCGTTCAGCGGCCTAGGACGCCTTACGTCGCCGTCGCCGACTTCGATCTCTGAACGCTTACGGCACGAGCCGCCCGCAACGGGGGATACCTGCGGGCGGCTTCGTCGTGCTCATCCCGCCCTACTCCAGGATGCCCAGCTCGGTGTCATCGTCGCGCAGCAGGTCAGCCACGGCCTGCTGCGACCATTGATCCAGGGCGCCAGGGCAAGCCGCCACGTATTCAGCGATCGCTACCAGATCCCAGGCGCCAGATGACAGGAGCCCTGTCGCCAGGAACCGCACGTAAGCGGGCGAAGGAGCCACCCACGGAACATCGCTCATGCCCCAGGGTGCCGTGAAGGTCAGCACGGGAAGGCCCTCGATCTGCCCAGCGCACACCAATGTCTCGTAGCGCCCCTCGCCCAAGACGACCCGGCCCTGTGTCAGCACGTCATCCAAATTCAGCCCCGCCCCGGGTTCCCTGTACATCTCTTGGGCGGCGATATCGGAAAACTGGTCGGTGGTGACCAGGTGCGCTCTTGCTAGCACGCAACCGCTCGCCTGCGGGTCGTAGAAGGCCCTGCCACCGCCCCACACAGGAGACTCGGTGGCGAAGTACATGGCCCCGTTCAGCTCGACGGGGACGGATCGCTCTGGCATGGACGGGTTGCGGCACCCCGGGTACTCCCTCGCCGCGCCGGGCGGTCGGCCACCTTGGATGTACGCGGCGAGCCGGTCTAGGTGCACGTTCGAGCCGTACGAGGTGTACCAAACCCGCTCGGGGTGTCGGTCGGTCGGCAACGTTGGATCGATGCTGTGCAGGGCCTTCACTCTTGTTCGCTCCTGAGAGACGCGCTCACTCCGCCGAAACGTCGTAGCTGATGACATGACGGTCTCCAGGAAGGATCGTGATCATTACTCGTAGGGGACGGTCGTTCTTGTCGTAGCCCGTGCGCATGTGCACCGCCACAGGAGTGGCCGACGGCAGCGAGAGCTTCTCGATCTCCGTGCGAGTCGGCATCCGCACGGAGATCGCATCCCGATAGCGGACCTGGATGAGGCCCACGCTGGCCAACACGCCACCTGGAGCCGACACGTCTTCCGGCAGCATGAGCGGCGTGCCCCGGACCAGTTCCTCAGGAAAGTAGGAGTCACTCAGGGCCAACGGGACTGGTGCCGCGTCCGCGACTCCAGCACGGACCAGTCCCAGACCGCGGGAGCCAAGCGGCGACGAACTCGGAGTCGTTCCTCACCCTGGGCCTGGCGGAGAGCCGCCCGGTCCAGCTCAGTACGGCGGCCCGCGAGGGCAAGCCTTCTTCAACTCCCTGGAGTACGCCGTGGAGGCCGAACTCCTTGCCGATAACCCCCTCACCCGCATCAAGCGGAAGGCACCGGAGCAGGTGGCGGAGGAAGTGGACCCCGAGTGCGTGCCGAACCTGAGCAGGCAGCCAAGCTGCTCGCAGCCGTGCGGGACCAGAGCCCCCGTGGCCGCCGTCTCGTGACGTTCTCCGGCTGTATCTACTACGCGGCGGCGCGGCCGGCCGAAGTCATCGGTCTGCGGCGCCGGGACTGCGACCTGCCCCGGCGCGGGTGGGGGTTGCTCCGACTGAGGGAAACCCGCGCGCGCTCCGGCGCGGCCCGGACGGACAGCGGCGAGGCGCATGACAAGCGCGGGCTGAAGCACCGCCCCGACGTGCCGTCCGGCACGTGCCGATCCCGCCCGAACTGGTCGCCCTGCTGCGGTGGCACCTCACCGCGTACGGCACGGCTCCCGACGGTCGGGTGTTCCAGACGATGCGGGGCGGGCTGATTCAGGACACCGGCTACGACGAAGTCTCGGCCGAGGCTCGTGAACGGGCCCTGACCCCAGACGAGTTCGAGTCGATACTGGCCAAGCGCCCTTATGATCTTCGCCACGCGACGGTGTCCACCTGGTGCAGTTCCGGGGTGGAGCCTCAACTCGTGGCAGAGCGCGCCGGCCACAGCGTGGCCGTCCTGTTCAGGGTGTACGCCAAGTTCCTCAAGGACGGAGACGAGGCAGCCAACGCCAAGATCTCCGCTCGGCTTCGGCAGGCCGGGTGACGGGCCAAGAATCCCGTCCACACTCCGTCCACGCACTCCGAGATCGGGCGTTCGAACCCGAGACAGCGTGAGACACCACGCCGATCTCCAGGGCACACGACAAGGACCCCGTGACCTGTTGTTCTCACAGGTCACGGGGCCCTTGTTCCCGTGTGGCGGCGCCAGGATTCGAACCTGGGAAGGCTGAGCCGGAAGATCTACAGACCGCGCGGCAGAGAGCCCATGGCCTGGCCTTACGGCGGCCTGGCAGCCGGGCGCCCCATGGATGCCCCACTGCCCGGCAAGCGACAGTAAGCCTGCTTTCCCTGGCCCGGCCTGGCAGCCCGGTAGGTCCCGGGCCCAAGCGAGCGGGGATGTTGCGAAGTGATGTCGCGCGGCGTGCAACCCGCCGTGAGTGTGTGGGAGTACCTACGGGCGGACGTCCAAGCCGCGGCCACCGCTCCTGGTGGTCGCTGCAGGTCGGCACGCGGGCCCAGCGCGCCGGCCGTCGAGGACCGCCCGGCGTGGCGTCGGGCGTCAGCTTTGAAGGAGAAATGCTCCGTGGCTCTCAGTTTTGCCAGGAAGGCAGCCATAGCGGCCGCCGCAGTCGCCGCGCTCGGAGGGGTCTCGTTCGGTGCCTCCGCGAGCGAGGCGGCGTCGGACCCGGCCGTCCACCCGGCGTCCGCACCCGCCTCCGTCGTTGCCAAGCGGTCTGCTTCGGCTCACCGGCAGGTGCCTCAGGTGGTCACGCAGGTGATCGGCAGGGGCCGAGTGGACGGGCACCGTTGGTCGGTGGCACTGGAGTTCCACCGGACACTGCCCAAGGGCTACACCCTGCCCACACTCCCCGACGGAACCACGGCGCCGGGCACATCACTGCTGTGCCAGCGCATGTACATCGGCGGCGTCCGCATCGACCACCAGGGCGGCCCCTGGGCCGACTGCCAGGCTGTCACCGGCACACAGGACCCTCACGCCGCAGGCGAAATGGGACTGTGGGGCCTGCACGACAAGGGCCTCAGCGGCAGCCGACTCATGGTCTCCAACCCCGAAGCCGACGTCGCCTACGGCGTGATCTCCCTCTCTGACGGCACCCAGGTCAAAGCCACCACCGTCACCGTCCCCGGCACCACCTACCGCGCCTGGGCCGCCCCCATCCCCGACGGACGCACCATCACCTCAGTCGACCAGTACGACACCCACCACAACCGACTCACCCACGACACCAACTGGCACTGACCAGCGCCGCCAGTAGGTCTGGAATCCTGCATTCCAGCGGGCGACGCTGCCGCACACGGAGGCGCGAGTACGGCCGCGTGTTCCAGACCCCGCGCGGAGGACCAGTGCAGGACACCGGCTAGGCCGGGCCGGAAGCCCGCACAGCGGCGTTGACCACACTCAAGCCGGGCCGGCGCCAAGGGCGAACGCCAAGACCTCAGCCCGCCCGCGGCACGCGGGGGGGCGCGCCGGAAGTCCCGTCCGCGCTCCGTCCATACACATCGAGACGGGGCGCTCGAACACGAGACGGCGTAGGGCAGTCGGTTGATCACTCGCGAGCACGACAAAGGCCCTGTGACCTGCTGTATTCGCAGATCACAGGGCCCTTGTTCCGTGTGGCGGCGCCAGGATTCGAACCTGGGAAGGCTGAGCCGACAGGTTTACAGCGGGCTAACAGCGGCTAACAGAATGAATGTCGAGGACTGCGGCTACAGGTGGTCCGGCCCGCCGTCGGCGACGAACCGTGCCAGGGATCGCTCCAGCAGTTCCAGGAACTGCCGCAGGTCATCGGCCACCTTGTCGAGTTCCGGTTCGTCCAGCGACGCCGTCCGCGTCCGGTAGACCGTCCCATCAGGGCCAGCGACATAGGACAGGCCGCCGCCATTCGAGCCAATGACCAGGCCACCGGCCGTCTGGTCCACTTCGACAGCGACAACGCCGTACTCCTGGATCCGCAGCAGGACGTCACGTGCCGGGTCGAGGAAGTAGCCGTTGCCGACGTCTGCCCAAGTGACGTCGCCGATGCTGTCGTAGAAGGTGACCAAGTCAGCTGGAATGAGGCTCACCTGGGCGAGCGTGCGAGCCGCGGCTTGATCGTCGCGGTTGGCCGGCCGGACCACGTTGGCGCCTGGGGGAAAGCCGTGCCGACGCTCGAACTCGCCTGTCATTTCCGTCAGGGTCCCCGAGACTCTGTCGGCCCACGTGGCCAGCCAGGCGGACGAAAGCGAACGGTCACTCATGAGGCCGGATCATGGCATGAGCCACGGACATCCGGGGGTAACGACCTTGCATTCCAATGTCAGCGCAATGCCCTGAGCTGTCGGTGGGTGATGAGGCAGCAGGCGAGCTTCAGGAACGCTTCGTGGATGTCGGCTCGCCGTTCCCATCGGATCCGCAGGCGTCGGAAGCCGTGCAGCCAGGCAAAACTCCTTTCCACGACCCAGCAGTAGGTACCCAGCCCAGTGCCGTGTGGAGTGCCGCGTCGGGCGATCGCGGGCACGATGCCGCGGGCCCGGACCTGGTCGCGGTAGACGTCGTGGTCGTAGCCACGGTCCGCGAACAGCGAGTCCGGCTTGCGGCGGGGACGGCCGACCCGGCCGCGGACCGGTGGGATCGCTTCGAGTAGGGGCAGCAGTTGGGTGACGTCGTTGCGGTTGCCGCCGGTCAGCAGGACCGCGAGCGGGGTGCCGTGCCCGTCAGTGATCAAGTGATGTTTGGAGCCGGCTCGGCCCCGGTCGACCGGCGAGGGACCCGTCTGACTCCCCCTTTTAGCGCCCTGACGTGGGAGGAGTCGACCACGCAGCGGGACCAGTCCAGCCGCGAGGCCGCGTTCAGTTCGGCCAGCAGAACCTCGTGCAGCCGCTGCCAGACGCCGGCCTGGTTCCAGTCCCGTAAGCGCCGCCAGCACGTCATGCCCGAGCCGAAGCCGAGGCCCTGCGGCAGGTACTCCCACTGGATCCCGGTGTGCAGCACGTACAGGATCCCGCACAGCACCTGCCGGTCCGGCAGCGGCTTGCGGCCCGGGTGCCGAAAGCGTCGCTCGCGCTGCGGCAACAGCGGTTCCAGGCGATCCCACAGGTCATCCGACACGATCCACGGCGACGTCCCCACACAGGACCGAACGCTCAACTATCGGCCCGGACACGGTGACCAGGGCCGATCCACCTCATTGTGTTAGCCGTTGTAAGTCCGCTATCCGTGACCTGCAGGCTTGCCCCTGCGTGCTGCTGAGGGATGCCTGGGGGAATCAGCGTCTGTTCCAGGTCTGCTCTGTGTCGCGAACTGCCGGTGGCCGGGGTGGGTGCGCGGGTACGGTCGGGGTGCTGGGTCCGACCGTGTTCGGGGGGTTTTGGTGGCGGGCGGGGAGGCGCCGTACGGCGCTGAGGGTGGGGACCACGTTGACTTCCGTGGCGGTGTGTTCACCGGCCGGGTCACGGGCAAGGAGGATGTACACCACCACTACTACGGCGCCCGGCGTCCCATGGCCGTGTGGCCGCATCAGGTGGGGGTGATCCCGCCGCGGGCGGGTTGTTTCCAGACCCGCGCTGAAGTGGTTCGGCTGCGTGAGGCGCTCACGGGTGGACAGGCCGCGGTCCTGGTGGGGCAGGACACGGTGCGCGGTCAGGTGCTGGCCGGGATGGGTGGGGTCGGCAAGACCCAGCTGGCCGCGGACTACGCCCGCACAGCCTGGCAGGCCGGTGAGCTGGACGTGTTGGTGTGGATCACCGCGAGCAACGCCACCGCAGCCGCCTCCGGGTATAGGCAGGCCGCCGTGGAGATCCTGGGCGCCGACCCGGTCGACCGGGAAACGGCGGCCCGCACGTTTTTGGCCTGGCTGGAACCCAAGGCAAACGCCGCGCCGTGCCGGTGGCTGGTCGTCCTCGACGACGTCACTGACCCCGCCGACCTGAACGGGCTGTGGCCGCCGGCCGGCCCGCACGGCCGCACCCTGGTCACCACCCGCCGCCAGGACGCCGCCCTGGCCGGCCGTCTGATCAAGGTCGGGCTCTTCACCGAGGCCGAATCCCTCGCCTACCTCACCTCCGCACTGGGCGCCCGTAACCGTCACGAGCCCGACGAACAGCTCACCGCGCTCGCCCAGGACTTAGGGCACCTGCCTCTCGCGTTGTCGCAAGCCGCTGCCTACCTCATCGACGCCGGCATCAGCGCCGCCGCCTACCGAGCCCTGCTGGCCGACCGCGCCACCCTGCTCGCCGACGCCGCCCCGGAGGTCCTGCCCGACGGCCAGACCCAGACCGCAGCGGCAGCCTGGTCACTGTCCGTCGACCGCGCCGACACCCTGCGCCCGGCCGGCCTGGCCCGCCCGATGCTCCAGCTCGCCGCGTTCCTCAGCCCCAACGGCATCCCCGAAACCGCTCTGACCAGCGCTCCTGCCCTCGCCCACTTAACCCAGCACCGCACCGAAGACGGCTCTCAGACAACGCCCCAGCACATGTCGCAGCCAGAAGAGCGGGACAAGACTCCCGCGTCTGTCACTGCGGCCGAGGCGGTCGGTGCCCTGCGAGCGCTGGATCGGCTCAGCCTCATCGACCACACCCCCACCACCCCGCATCAAGCCGTCCGCATCCACCAGCTCATTCAGCGCGCCACCCGTGACTCGCTCGCCCCCGGCCAGCACGACCGGCTCGCCCGCACCGCCGCCGACGCCCTCCTGGCCGCCTGGCCCGCCGTCGAACGCGACACCGAACTCGTCCAGGCTTTGCGCGCCAATGCCACCACCCTCACCCGCGCCGCCGGAGATGCCCTGTACCAGCCCGACGCGCATGCGGTGCTGTATCGGGCCGGACGAAGCCTCGGCGAAGCCGGCCAGGTCACGGCCGCTGCAGCCCACTTCCATCGCCTGACCGAGACCACCGGCCACCTCCTCGGCCCCGACCACCCCGACACCCTGGCCGCCCGCAGCAACCTCGCCCACTGGCAGGGGCAGACGGGAGACGCAGCCGGCGCCGCAGCCGCGTACGAGCAGCTGCTGGCCGACCGGCTGCGGGTGCTGGGTGAGGACCACCCCGCCACCCTGACCGCCCGCCACGAGCTCGCCTACTGGCGGGGGAAGGCGGGAGACGCGGCCGGCGCCGCAGCCGCGTTCGAACAGCTACTGGCCGACCGGCTGCGGGTGCAGGGTGAAGACCACCCCGACACCCTGAACGCCCGCAGCAACCTCGCCCGGTGGCGGGGGGAGACGGGAGACCCGGCCGGCGCCGCAGCCGCGTACGAGCAGCTACTGGCCGACCAGGTACGGGTGCTGGGTGAGGACCACCCCCACACCCTGACCACCCGCAGCAACCTCGCCCGGTGGCGGGGGGTGGCGGGGGACGCGGCGGGCGCCGCAGCCGCGTACGAGCAGCTACTGGCCGACCAGGTACGGGTGCTGGGTGAGGACCACCCCCACACCCTTACCACCCGCCACAACCTCGCCCGGTGGCGGGGGGAGACGGGAGACGCGGCCGGCGCCGCAGCCGCGTTCAAGCAGCTACTGGCCGACCGGCTGCGGGTGCAGGGTGAGGACCACCCCGACACCCTGGCCGCCCGCCACGAGCTCGCCCGGTGGCGGGGGGAGGCGGGAGACCCGGCCAGCGCCGCAGCCGCGTACGAGCAGCTACTGGCCGACCGGCTGCGGGTGCAGGGTGAGGACCACCCCGACACCCTGACCGCCCGCCACGAGCTCGCCCACTGGCAGGGGAAGGCGGGAGACCCGGCCGGCGCCGCAGCCGCGTTCGAACAGCTACTGGCCGACCAGGTACGGGTGCAGGGTGAGGACCACCCCGACACCCTGACCGCCCGCAGCAACCTCGCCCGATGGCAGGGGGAGACGGGAGACCCGGCCGGCGCCGCAGCCGCGTACGAGCAGCTGCTGGCCGACCGGCTGCGGGTGCTGGGTGAGGACCATCCCTCCACCCTGACCGCCCGCCACGAGCTCGCCTACTGGCGGGGGAAGGCGGGAGACGCGGCCGGCGCCGCAGCCGCGTTCAAGCAGCTACTGGACGACCGAGTTCGGGTGCAGGGTGAGGACCACCCCGCCACCCTGACCACCCGCAACAACCTCGCCCACTGGCAGGGGCAGACGGGAGACCCGGCCGGCGCCGCAGCCGCGTTCAAGCAGCTACTGGACGACCGAGTTCGGGTGCAGGGTGAGGACCACCCCGCCACCCTGACCACCCGCAACAACCTCGCCTACTGGCGGGGGAAGACGGGAGAGACACCCCGCGCCTGAAGGCTGGCGGGATCCGACGCCGTCCCCGAGCCAGACGGCTCGTCGCATGGGTTGCGGGGTATTGGCGTACGCCTACGGTCCCGTTGCCCTCCACGGATGCCGCTCCTCACCGCCTTGCACTACGACGGTTTTCAAGAGCGTTGCGGTAGCGCACTGATCGTGCCCACTGACCTGCACCGATGTCCCGAGCCGCCTATGGGATCGGTCGGCTTGGCCCACAAATGGCCCACGGCGCGGCCGCGCCCGCCGCCTCTCGCAGCTCCTGTCTCTGGCGATGCTGCTCGGCTCGTACCGCGATTACGGCCTGCTCACGTGCCGCCCAGCTTGTTGCTATGCCCGCCATGGTGGTGCCACCGGCGCCCGCCAGCGCCTCGAGTACTGCCCCGGGCCCGCGCCCATGGTGGGGAGTGTTCCTGACGGTGGTCGTCGTTGTCAGGTGTTCCCGCCGGCAGGCGTCATGACGGGGAGTCTTCTTTCACGTGGTACGGGCTCAGCCCGGACAAGGCCCGCTGGGAGCAGGAACTCAACTGCACGATGGACCTCACCCGCAGCGCCGCGGCGGACACCGCCCTCGGGACGGGGCTTATGCGATCAAGCCGATCACGGCAGTGACGAGGTTGGCGATCGGGGCGCCGACGTCGCCGACGAAGTCGGCCGCCTTCTGGATCGAATCGCTTCTCCCGGGCGCGGCAGGTGCGGGCGGAGTAGGCGAGTGCGTCGCGGATCGCCAACCCTCGTCAGGTCCGCGCATTGTTGGCAGGGGTGCGTGAGCAGGGCCCGCGCGGGCGGCACCTGGAAGCGTTCTTCGGGTGCCTGTACTACGCGGCCATGCGTTCCGCCGAGGCTTCCGGACTGCGGGTGAGTCAGTGTCACCTCCCGGAGATGGGGTGGGGGATGCTCACCCTTCGACAGGGAGTTGTCCGGGCCGGCCGGAGTTGGACCGACGACGGAACGGCGCATGAGACTCGCCATCTCAAGGCCCGTGCCAAGAAGGACTCCCGTCCGGTGCCGATCCCGCCGCACTTCGTCCGTCTGCTGCGGCAGCACATCGCCACGCACGGCACGGCGCCCGACGGCCGGCTCTTCCGGACGAATCGTGGTGGCCTGCTGCAAGAGACCGGCTACGGGGAGGTGTGGGCCAAGGCCCGGAAGGACGTGTTGAGCGAGGTGGAGACTGCCTCGCTGCTGGCCCGCCGCCCGTACGACCTCCGGCACGCCGGGGTGTCGTTCTGGCTCAGTTCCGGGGTGGACGCCATGGAGTGCGCCCGCCGGGCCGGACACAGCATCGCGGTACTGCACAAGATGTACGCCAAGGTCCTTGACCAGACCCGGGAGCGTGCGAACAGCCGGATCGACGCAGCACTTCGGGAATGGAACGAACCCGAGTGATCATGCCCACCTCCGGGGGACACCTGGGGGACACGCACTGATCAACGGTGGGATATGGGCGGTACGAGGTGAGACACGTCCACGTCCCGTCCACAGCGAATCGAACAGCGCGGGCAATGCAGAGACCCCCTCTCACCAGGCATTTAACCTGGTGAGAGGGGGTCTCTCTCAGCGTGGCGGCGCCAGGATTCGAACCTGGGAAGGCTGAGCCGGCAGATTTACAGTCTGCTCCCTTTGGCCGCTCGGGCACACCGCCGGGGTTGCTGCCGTTCGAACCGCTTTTCGGCGGCGCTCTCTGGCAACGACGTAAACGATACCCGATGCCGAGGGGTGCTTCGCCACCCGATTGATCTGCGGCCCTCAGGTCGCGGGGTGGCTAGGCTGGTGCGGATGCGGCCCGGTGTGATGCCGGGCTCGGCGGCCGCCGCCACGCACCCGATACGCCCCCCGATACAAGGAGCCACAGGACATGGCCGACTCCAGTTTCGACATCGTCTCGAAGGTCGAGCGGCAGGAGGTCGACAACGCCCTCAACCAGGCCGCCAAGGAGATCTCGCAGCGCTACGACTTCAAGGGCGTGGGCGCCTCGATCTCGTGGTCCGGGGAAAAGATCCTCATGGAGGCGAACTCCGAGGACCGGGTGAACGCTGTCCTCGACGTCTTCCAGTCCAAGCTGATCAAGCGCGGCATCTCGCTCAAGGCACTGGACGCCGGTGAGCCGCAGCTCTCCGGCAAGGAGTACAAGATCTTCGCGTCGATCGAGGAGGGCATCTCCCAGGACAACGCGAAGAAGGTGGCGAAGATCATCCGCGACGAGGGCCCGAAGGGCGTGAAGGCCCAGGTCCAGGGCGACGAGCTGCGGGTCAGCTCCAAGAGCCGCGACGATCTGCAGACTGTGATCGCCCTCCTGAAGGGCAAGGACTTCGACTTCGCGCTGCAGTTCGTGAACTACCGGTAGGACGCCGGGAGGTCAGAACAGGAAGGGTGGGCGCCCCGTGGAGCCCACCCTTCGGTCAGTCGCGCGAGTTGCCGAACAGGATGCGGTAGAGGACCAGCAGGACGAGCGAGCCGCCGATCGCGGCGGCCCAGGTCGCGCCGTCGTAGAAGTGCTTGCTGACCGGATGGTCCAGCCAGCGGGCCGAGATCCAGCCGCCGATGAACGCGCCCGCGATGCCGATGAGGGTCGTACCGATGAAGCCGCCCGGGTCACGGCCCGGCAGCAGGACCTTGGCGATGGCTCCGGCCAGGAGCCCCAGGATGATCCAACCGATGATGCTCATGCCGTGAACCTGCCCTCCCGCGCTGTACCCGTGCTGTCCCGCCGCTGAGAATCCGGTGAGGATCGGCTGTACGTCGCGCGCGTGTTCGTGCTCTGTCGATGAAGAGGACGTCGCGGGTCCACCAGCCGGTTGCGGCGATCAGTAGGGTGCGGCCCATGACACCCTCCGGCACCGGCCTGCGCCGCACCCTGGGACTACGGGACGCCGTAATCGTCGGCCTCGGCTCGATGGTCGGGGCCGGCGTCTTCTCCGCCCTGGGCCCCGCCGCGCGCGCCGCCGGGCCGGGGCTGCTGCTCGGGCTCGCCGTCGCGGCCGTGGTGGCCTACTGCAACGCCATGTCCTCGGCCCGCCTGGCCGCCCGCTATCCGGCGTCGGGTGGGACGTACGTGTACGGCAGAGAGCGTCTGGGCCCGTTCTGGGGCTATCTCGCCGGCTGGGCGTTCGTCGTCGGCAAGACGGCCTCCTGTGCGGCCATGGCGCTGACGGTGGGGGCGTATGTGTGGCCGGGGCAGGCGCACGCGGTGGCGGTGGCGGCCGTGGTGGCGCTGACCGCCGTGAACTACGGCGGCATCCAGAAGTCGGCGTGGCTGACGCGGGTGATCGTGGCCGTGGTGCTGGCCGTCCTCGCGGCCGTGGTGGTCGTGTGTCTGACGTCCGAAGAGGCCGACGCCGGACGGCTCGGCATCGGAGTGCCGTCGGGTGCGGCCGGGGTGCTTCAGGCGGCCGGTCTGCTGTTCTTCGCGTTCGCCGGGTACGCGCGGATCGCGACCCTGGGCGAGGAGGTGCGGGATCCCGCGCGCACCATTCCGCGCGCCATTCCGCTGGCCCTCGGGATCGCACTGGTCGTGTACGTGTGTGTGGCCGTGGCCGTGCTCGGTGTCCTCGGCGCCGACGGTCTGGGGCATGCGGCGGCCCCGCTGGCGGACGCGGTACGGGCAGCCGGGGTGCCGGGGCTCGTACCCGTGGTGCGGGTGGGGGCCGCGGTGGCAGCGCTGGGTTCGCTGCTCGCGCTGGTCCTCGGCGTGTCCCGGACGACGCTGGCCATGGCCCGTGACGGGCATCTGCCCCGGGCGCTGGCCGCCGTACACCCGCGGTTCCAGGTCCCGCACCGGGCCGAGCTGGCCGTGGGCGCCGTGGTCGCCGTGCTGGCCGCGACGGTGGACGTGCGCGGCGCGATCGGCTTCTCCTCGTTCGGCGTGCTGGCCTACTACGCCGTGGCCAACGCTTCCGCCTGGACGCTGAGCCGGGCCCCGTCGGCGCGGGTGGTCCCGGCCGTGGGGCTGCTGGGCTGCGCGACGCTGGCGTTCGCGCTCCCTGCGGTCTCGGTCGCTGCGGGTGCGGGAGTGCTGGCCGCGGGCGTGGCCGCCTACGGCGTACGGCGCTGGTGGGCGGGGCGCGGCTCCGGCTCGGTCGACGGGGCCGACGGGACTCCCGGGCGGTAGGTCAGCGCGTCGCGAACGGCTGGTCCGTGGGGACGATCTCGCGGCCCAGCGGCAGCAGGGAGACGGGGATCAGCTTGAAGTTGGCGACGCCGAACGGGATGCCGATGATCGTCAGGCACAGGGCGATGCCAGTGGTGATGTGAGCGAGAGCCAGCCACCAGCCGGCCAGGACCAGCCACAGCACGTTGCCGACGCAGGAGGGGGCGCCCGCGTCCCGGCGCTCGACCGTGGTGTACCCGAAGGGCCACAGGGCGTAGACGCCGATGCGGAAGGCCGCGACGCCGAACGGGATGCCGATGATCGTGATGCACAGGATCACACCCGCGAGCAGGTAGGCGAGGAACAGCCAGAAGCCGCTCAGGATGAGCCAAATAATGTTCAGGATGGTCTTCACTGGTTGCGACCTGCCATCTTTTCGAGCCGGGCGATGCGCTCCGCCATCGGCGGGTGCGTGGAGAACATCTTGGTCAGTCCCTGGCCTGCCCGGAAGGGGTTCGCGATCATCATGTGGCTCGCGGTCTCGATCCGGGGCTCGGGAGGCAGCGGAAGCTGCTGGGTACCGGCCTCCAGCTTGCGCAGGGCACTGGCCAGGGCCAGCGGATCGCCGGTGAGCTGGGCGCCCGACGCGTCCGCCTCGTACTCCCTGGAGCGGCTGATGGCCAGTTGGATGAGGCTGGCGGCGATCGGGCCCAGGATCATGATCAGCAGCAGACCGAGCAGACCGGGGCCGTCGTCGTCGTCCGAACGGCCGACCGGGATCAGCCAGGCGAAGTTGACCAAGAACATGATCACCGAGGCCAGCGCGCCGGCCACGGAGGAGATCAGGATGTCTCGGTTGTAGACGTGGCTCAGCTCGTGGCCGATGACACCGCGCAGCTCGCGTTCGTCGAGCAGGCGCAGGATGCCCTCGGTGCAGCACACGGCTGCGTTACGCGGGTTGCGGCCCGTCGCGAAGGCGTTGGGGGCCTCCGTCGGGGAGATGTACAGGCGGGGCATGGGCTGGCGGGCCTGCGTGGACAGCTCGCGGACCATCCGGTACAGCGCCGGGGCCTCGAACTCGCTCACCGGGCGGGCGCGCATCGCGCGGAGTGCCAGCTTGTCGCTGTTCCAGTACGCGTACGCGTTCGTGCCCAGCGCGATCACGACCGCCACGATCAGGCCCGTACGGCCGAAGAAGCTGCCGATGACGATGATGAGTGCCGACAGCCCCCCGAGGAGTACTGCCGTCCTTAGCCCGTTGTGCCGGCGGTGCACGGTACGCCCTCCAAGTCGTGCAGCAGGGGAACCCTTTGGTCCAGTGGACCCTCCCGCTCTGGTCAACGCCAGGCGACGGCGACAAGTTCCCTTGTGCGTGCGTCGGCACGCGTCGGCTGTACGGGTGACGTGCTCTTACGTCCTTCCGCACGCGCTTACGCCCTCCGCGCGCGTGGGAGCACGGGTGGCCCACGCGCGCGTGGCGGGCCCTCAGAACAGGCCGGTGGCCGCGAAGCGCAGGACCAGCTGGGGCGCGCCGGAGAGGGCCACGCCGAGGACGCCGGTGAGGGCGAGCGCGGCGGTGAGGGGGGCCGGGACCCGGTGCCGGGCGGGTTCGCCCTCGGGGGCGCGGAACAGCACGGCCGTCCACTGGAGGTAGTAGAAGAGGGCGATCACCACGTTGACGGCCATCACCACGGCGAGCCAGCCCAGGCCGGCGTCGACGGCCGCCGAGAACACGGTGACCTTGGCGAACAGGCCGATCACGCCCGGCGGGAGCCCGGCGAGGCACAGCAGGAAGAAGGCCAGGAGAAGGGCCGCGCCGGGGTGGGAGGCGTACAGGCCCCGGTAGTCGCTGATCCGGTTCAGGGACTTCGTACGGCCCACCAGGGCGGCCACCGCGAAGGCGCCGAGGTTCACGGCGGCGTACATGAGGGCGTATGCGACCGTGGAGCCGATCGCCTTCTGACCGTCCTTGACGTATCCGGCGGCGGCGATGGGCACCAGGAGGTAGCCGGCCTGACCGACGGAGGACCAGGCGAGCAGGCGTACGGCGCTGTACGCGCGCGTGGCCTGCTGGCGCAGGGCGCCGACGTTGCCGACAGTCATGGTGAGGGCTGCCAGGGCGGCGAGCGCGGGCCCCCAGACGTCCGCGTACGACGGGAAGGCGACGACGGTGACGAGGATCAGGCCCGAGAAGCCGACCGCCTTGCCGACGACGGACAGGTAGGCGGCGATGGGCAGCGGCGCGCCCACGTAGGTGTCGGGAACCCAGAAGTGGAACGGGACGGCGGCCGTCTTGAAGGCGAAGCCGACGAGGGTGAGGACGACGCCGGTCTGGGCGAGGGTGTGGAGCTGTCCGTCGACGTGCTGGATCCGCTGGGCGACCTGGGTGAGGTAGAGGGTGCCCGTCGAGGCGTACACGAAGCTGATGCCCATCAGGCTCACCGCGGTGGCGGTGACCGAGGACAGGAAGAACTTCAGGGCCGCCTCGGAGGACCGCTTGTCGCCGTGCCGGATGCCGACGAGGGCGAAGGCGGGCAGGGAGGCGACCTCCAGGGCGACGATCAGCGTGGCCAGGTCGCGGGAGGCGGGCAGCAGGGCGGCGCCGGCCGCGGAGGACAGCAGCAGGAACCAGAACTCCCCCGCCGGGACGCGCCGCTGGTCGTCCCTCAGGTTCGTGACCGACAGCAGGGCCACCAGCAGGGCGCCGCCGAGGACGAGGAACTGGATGACGAGGGTGAAGTGGTCGGCGGTGTAGCTGCACACGCCCGCGTGACCGGTCAGGCAGAAGGTGCTGCGGTCGCCGTCCAGCAGCGGCAGCAGCATCAGCGTGGCGGCGGCGAGGCCGGCTACGGAGGCCCAGCCGAGTAGGGGCTTGCGCGCCTCGGGGACGAACAGGTCGGCGACGAGCACGGCGAGCGCGACCACCGCGGCGAGGGTGGGCGGCGCGATCGCGAGCCAGTCGACGGACTGGACCGCGGACTGGGCCAGGGCGCTCATCGGGTGCCTCCTGCAAGGAGCTGCTGCACGGCCGGGTCGGTCAGGCCGAGCAGGGCCCTCGGCCACAGTCCGGCGACGACGGTGAGGGCGACCAGCGGGGTCCAGGCCGCGAACTCGTAGCTCTGGACGTCCGCGAGCCTCGGCATGTCCTGCGGTGCGGCGCCCATGCACACCCGGCGGACCACGATCAGCATGTACGCGGCCGTCAGCAGGGTGCCGAACGCGCCGATCGACATGAAGGTGAGGAACGCGGGCCGACTGAGGTCGGCGGCGGGGTTGAACGCGCCGAACAGGGCGAGCATCTCGCCCCAGAACCCGGCGAGTCCGGGCAGGCCGAGCGAGGCCACGGCACCGAAGGCGAGCAGTCCGCCGAAGCGCGGGGCCCTGCCGTAGAGGGCGGCGCCGGTCTCCTCGGCAAGGGTGTCGAGGTCGGTGCTGCCCGTGCGGTCCTTGAGCGCGCCGACCAGGAAGAACAGCAGGCCGGTGATGAGTCCGTGGGCGATGTTGGCGAAGAGGGCACCGTTCACACCGGTCGGGGTCATGGTGGCGATGCCCAGCAGGACGAAGCCCATGTGGCCGACCGAGGAGTAGGCGATCAGCCGCTTCAGGTCGCCCTTCGCGCCCTGCTTCGCGAGGGCCAGGCAGGCCAGGGACCCGTAGATGATCCCGACCACGGCGAACGCGGCGAGGTAGGGCGCGAACGTGTGGAAGCCGTCCGGCGCGATCGGCAGCAGGATCCGGACGAACCCGTACGTACCCATCTTCAGCAGGACACCGGCCAGCAGGACCGAGCCGACGGTCGGGGCGGCGGTGTGGGCGTCGGGCAGCCAGCTGTGCAGCGGCCACATCGGCGTCTTGACCGCGAGCCCGATCCCGATCGCCAGAACCGCGATGACCTGCACGGATGTGGTCAGCGACCGGCCGTTGTCAGTGGCGAGTGCCACCATGTCGAACGTGCCCGCCTTGATTCCGATCAGGAGCAGGCCGAGCAGCATGACGACGGAGCCGAGCAGCGTGAACAGGATGAACTTCCACGCGGCCCGGGTCCGGCCCTCGCCGCCCCAGCGGGCGATGAGGAAGTACATCGGGATGAGCACCATCTCGAACGCGAGGAAGAACAGCAGCAGGTCGAGGACGGCGAAGGTCGCGAGGGTGCCGGACTCGAGGAGGAGCATCAGCGCGACGAACGCCTTCGGGGACGGGCCCGCTGGCGGCTTGAAGTACGAGTAGAGCGCGCAGAGGAAGGTCAGCAGCGCGGTCAGGACCAGAAGGGGGAGGGAGATGCCGTCGATGCCGAGGTGGATCCGCACGTCGAGCGCCGGGATCCAGCTGATGTCGGTCGTGGCCTGCATCTTCGACGGATGGTCGTGGTCGAAGCCGAGCGCGAGGACGATCGCGGCGATGAGGATCACGCCGGTCACGGTCACACCGTGCCGCAGCACGGCCTGCTCGGGCGACTTCCCCTTCAGTCCGGGCGGGGCCGGCAGGAGAGCGGCGACGGCGCCGAGAAGCGGGCCGGCGACGACGAACGCCAGAAGAAACTGCATCACGGACTCGTTGATATCGATCACGCCTGCTCACGCTCCCGTGGCGACGAGGAGGGCGGCGACCGCCAGGACGACGGTGCCGGCGAGCAGCGCGCTCACATAGGTCTGGACGTTGCCGGTCTGCGCGCGCCGCACGGCTGCGCCGAGCAGGCGGGGCAGGGCGGCCGCGCCGCGTACGTAGGTGTCGACGACCTCGCTGTCGAGGAACCGGACGAGACTCGCCCCGGCCTGGACCGGGCGGACGAACAGCGCCGCGTACACGGCGTCCAGGTGGAAGCCGACGGCCGCGTGCCGGTACAGCGGGCCGAGCAGCAGCCGGCCGGGGTCCGCCGCGTCGGGCGCGTAGGCGATGTTGCCGTAGACCGGCTCGTGGCTGGCGATGGCTTCGGCCTCGACCAGGCCCGCGCCGTCCTCGGGATGGGCGGCGACCGCGCCCGTCGGGATGCGGGCGGCGAGCGCGCTGGTGCGTTGCCAGGCGCCGTAGGCCAGGAGTCCGCCCACCAGCGCGAGGCCCGTGCCGAGGATGGAGGTGAGGAGCGTCGGGGTCAGGTCGCGGCCGTCGAACCAGCCGGGCAGCGAGCGGTAGGCGAGCCCGCCGAAGGCCAGGGAGGGCACGGCCAGGACCCACAGCACCACGGTCATCGTCAGGGGCTGGCGGCCGTGGTCGGGGGCCTCGGCACCCCGGCCGCGGAAGGCCAGCAGCCACAGGCGTGCGGCGTAGGCGGCGGTGAGCAGGGCCGTCAGCAGACCGGCGACGAGGACGATCCAGCCCGCCGCCCCGGGGGCCTGGTCGGTGTGACCGGTGGCCGCGTGCTCGGCGGCGCCGAGGACGGACTCCTTGGAGAAGAAGCCGCTGAAGGGCGGGATCGCGGCGAGCGCGAGGAGCGCCACGGTCATCGTCCAGTAGGCGTCCGGGACGCGGTCGCGCAGGTGACTCATGCGGGACATGGCGGCCAGCGAGTTGGTGCCGGCTGCGTGGATGATCACGCCGGCGGCGAGGAACAGCAGCGCCTTGAAGGCGCCGTGCGACAGGAGGTGGAAGACGGCGGCACCGCGGTCGCCGACGGCTAGGGCGCCGGTCATGTAGCCGAGCTGGCCGATCGTCGAGTAGGCGAGGACGCGCTTGATGTCGTCCTGGGCGAGCGCGGCGAGGCCGGAGCCGGCCATCGTGACGGCGGCCATCACGGCGAGGACCACCATCGCGGCCTGGGACGCCTCGAACAGCGGAAGGAGACGGGCGACGAAGTAGACACCGGCGGCGACCATCGTCGCGGCGTGGATCAGCGCCGAGACGGGCGTCGGGCCCGCCATCGCGTCGGGGAGCCAGGTGTGCAGCGGGAACTGCGCCGACTTGCCGGCCACGCCGGCGAGCAGCAGCAGGGCGATCAGGGTGGGGTGGTCGATGCCGCCGCTCGCCACGGCCCCCAGGACGCGGGTGATGCGGAACGACCCGGCGTCGGTGGCCAGGGCGAACAGGCCGATGAGGAACGGCACGTCGCCGAGCTTGGTGACGAGGAAGGCCTTCAGGGAGGCGGCGCGGGCCTCGGGGGTCTCCCAGTAGTGGCCGACGAGGAAGTAGGAGCAGATGCCCATGACTTCCCAGCCGACCAGCAGCACCATCAGGTCGCCCGAGTAGACGACCACGAGCATCGCGGAGGTGAACAGGGAGACGAGGGCCGCGTAGGAGGGGTAGCGCGGGTCGTCGCGCAGGTAGCCCGTCGAGTAGATCTGCACGCAGGTCGCGACGAAGGCCACCAGGACGGCGACGAGCGCGGCGAAGCCGTCGATGTACAGGGCCAGCTCGATCGGCACGGAACCGGTCGGGGTCAGCTCGGTGTGGGTCTCGATGGGCTGGCCGCCACCCTGACGCACGGCGACCAGCGCGGCCAGCACCAGGGCGGCCAGGGTCGGCAGCACGGCGAGCGGGCGGACGAAACCGGGGGCGGTGCGCCCCAGGAGCAGGCCGGCCGCTGCGCCCAGGAACGGCAGGAGGGGGACGAGGACGGCGAGGGTGGTCGTGGTCACGCGGTGGCCTCAGCCTTCTCGGCCGCGGGGGCGTCGGTGTCGGGGCCGCCGGTGTCGTCGCCGTGGCCCTCGGCGGTGTCGCGGAGCTTGTCGATGTCGGAGGTGCCGCGGTTGCGGTACACGGCGAGCACGATCGCCAGGCCGATGCCGATCTCGGCGGCGGCGATGGCGATGGTGAACAGGGTCAGCGCCTGACCGGAGTGCAGGGTCTCCTGGGCGGCCCGGCTGAGCCAGACGTCGAAGGCGACCAGGTTGAGGTTGACGGCGTTGAGCATCAGCTCGACCGACATCAGGACGAGGATCGCGTTGCGGCGGGCGAGGACGCCGTACAGGCCCGTGCAGAAGAGGAGCGCCGACAGAACCGCGGGATAGGCGAGGTGCATCAGCGGGCGCCTTCCTTCTCGCCGGGGGCGGCCACGGGGGTGTCCGCGACGGCCGGTGTGCCGGGGGTGCCGGGGGCAGCGTCCGCCTTCGCCTTGCGGGACAGGACGATCGCGCCGACCAGGGCCGCGAGGAGGAGGACGGACAGGGCCTCGAAGGGCAGGACCCAGTTCTGGAACAGGCTCTCGCCGGTGACGCGGGTGGTGCCGGCGGCGGGGCCGTCCAGGTCGATCCAGGTCGCGCGGAACGCGTCGACGACCACCCACACCAGGGCGCCGGCGGCGACGACCGCGACGGCGAGGGCGATCCAGCGGTTGCCGGAGTCGGCGTCCGGGGAGCGGCCGATGGGGGCCTTGGTGAGCATCAAGCCGAACAGGAGGAGGACGACGACGGAACCCACGTAGATGAGGACCTGCACCCAGGCGATGAACTCGGCGGTGAGCAGGAGGTACTCGACGGCGAGGCCGCCGAGGGTGACCACCAGCCACAGTGCGGCGTGCACCAGCTGCCGGGTGGTGACGGTGACGAGGGCCGCGCCGAAGGTGGCCAGGCCGACGAGCAGGAACGCGATCTCGACCCCGGTCGGGGACAGGAAGCCGTGCTGGGCTGCGGCGAGGCTCACGAGTCCCCCTCCTGTGGTGCGGCCTGCGCGGCCGCCAACTTCTCGGCGGTCTTACGGGCGGCGGCGATCTCCTTCGGCTCCTCCGCGGCGGCGTCCAGGGCGGGCGGGGCCGGGACGGTCCACATCCACTCGCGGAGCTTGTCGCGCTCGTGGGTGAGTTCGCGGATGTCGGTCTCGGCGTACTCGAACTCCGGGGACCAGAACAGGGCGTCGAAAGGACACACCTCGATGCAGATGCCGCAGTACATGCACAGGGAGAAGTCGATGGCGAACCGGTCGAGGACGTTGCGGCTGCGCTCACGCCCGCCGGGGGCGGCCGCGGGGACCGTCTCCTTGTGGGAGTCGATGTAGATGCACCAGTCGGGGCACTCGCGGGCGCACAGCATGCAGACCGTGCAGTTCTCCTCGAACAGGCCGATCACTCCGCGTGTACGGGGCGGCAGCTCGGGCTGGGCGTCCGGGTACTGCTCGGTGACGGACTTCCTCGTCATCGTGCGCAGGGTGACGGCCAGGCCCTTGGCGAGGCCGGAGCCAGGAACGGGAGCCACTAGGAGATCACCACCTTGACGACGCCGGTGAGGGCGATCTGGGCGAGGGAGAGGGGGACGAGGAGGGTCCAGGAGAGCTTCTGCAGCTGGTCCTCGCGCAGCCGGGGGTAGGTCACGCGAAGCCAGATGACGACGAAGGCGAGGATCGCGGTCTTCAGCAGGGTCCACAGCCAGCCCAGGCCGTCGGCGCCCCAGGGTCCGTGCCAGCCGCCCAGGAACAGGACGGTGGTCAGACCGCACAGGACGACGATCCCGGCGTACTCGGCGAGCAGGAACAGGGCGAACCTGAGGCCGGTGTACTCGGTGTACGCGCCGAAGATGATCTCCGAGTCGGCGACGGGCATGTCGAAGGGCGGGCGCTGCAGCTCGGCGAGGCCGGCCACGAAGAACACGACCGCGCCCACGATCTGCCAGGGCAGCCACCACCAGTGGAAGGCGTGCAGGATGCCCGGCAGGGAGACGGTTCCGGCCGCCATGGCCACGGAGGCGGCGGCGAGCAGCATCGGAAGCTCGTAGGCGAGCAGTTGGGCGGCCGTGCGCAGGCCGCCGAGCAGGGAGAACTTGTTCGCGCTGGCCCAGCCGGCCATGAGCGAGCCGAGGACGCCCACGCCCATCACCGCGAGCACGAAGAAGACGCCCGCGTCCAGGACCTGGCCGACCGCCCCCGCGCTCGGACCGATCGGGATGGCGAGCAGCACGAGCAGGTACGGCAGCAGGGCCACGGCGGGAGCCAGCTGGAAGATGCGGCGGTCGGCGCCCGCCGGGACCACGTCCTCCTTCTGCGCGAACTTCACGCCGTCGGCGATGAGCTGGGCCCAGCCGTGGAATCCGCCCGCGTACATCGGGCCGAGACGGCCCTGCATGTGGGCCATCACCTTGTGCTCGGTCTGGCCGACGATCAGCGGGAAGGTGAGGAAGACGGCGAACACGACCAGGAGTCGCAGGGCGACGTCCAGCGCGTCGTTCACTGCGGGCCTCCTGTGGGGTCGTCGGGGGTGCTGTGGTCGGAAGGTGCCTTGCCCTCTTCGGGCTGCGGCTCGGGCACACGGTCCTCTGCCGGTGCCGGTGCCGGTGCCGGTGCCGGCGTCGGCGGCTGCTCCGGCGCCCGCTCCGCCTCCGGCTCCGGCGCCTGCGTCGGCTCCCGCTCCGGCGGCTGCTGCTGCTCGTCGAACGCCGGGCGCGCGTGGTGCCACGGGGCGTCCGAGCTGCGCGGGGCCGTGCTCCGGCGGGCGGAGCTGTCCGGTTCCGTCCGGTCGGTGGGCGGCTGCGGTTCCGGTGCCTGGGCGCGCTGAGAGGCCGTGCCGCCCGAGGCGCTGCGTGCGCGGCGCGGACCTGCCGGTGCCGAGCCGGGCTCAGGTACCGCCGGGGCTTCGGCAGCCGTTTCCGCGGCTGCCTGGCTCACCGAGCCCTCGCTCGCGCTCCTCGTCCGACGCGGCCGAGCAGCGGCTCCGGCAGCCCCGGTGACCCCAGCGGCTCCGGCAGCTCCGGCAGCTCCGGCAGCTCCGGCAGCTCCGGCAGCTCCAGCCTCGCCGGCAGCCCCAGCCTCGCCTGCGGCGGTCTGGCTCGCGGAGCCATCCGCCGCCGTGCGTGCCCGCCGTACCGGACGCTCGGCGCCCGCCGGACGCTCCCCGGCCGCCCGTACCGGACGCTCGCCGACGGCGCGCCCGGCGCCGCGGGCCGGGCGCGCGGGGGCGGGCGGCAGCTGGCCCTTCAGGGGGCCCCACTCGTTCGGGTCCGGGACGCCCGGCGGCAGCATCTGGCGCCGCTTGGGCCCGCCGTGCTCGGACTCGCCCGGCTCCTTGGCGCCGGGCCAGGCCTTGGCGACCCGGGCGGCGAGGACGAAGTCCTTGCGCAGGGGGTGGCCCTCGAAGGTCTCCGGGAGGAGGAGGTGTTCCAGGCCCGGGTGGCCCTCGAAGACGACCCCGAACATCTCGTGGGTCTCGCGCTCGTGCCAGGCGGCGCCCGCGTAGACGCCCACGGCGGAGGGCAGCGTCGGCGCCTCGTGCGGGACCGTCGTCCGCACGAGCAGACGGCGGACCGGCGCGAGGGCGACGACGTGCGCGGAGACGCGGAAGCCCGTGCCCGGTTCGTCGACCGCGCTCAGCCAGTCGAAGTAGGTGCAGGACAGGGTCGTACGGGCCGTCTCCAGTGCGGTGAGCCAGGCGGACGGCGGGACGTCCACGGTCAGGACCTCGTACGACTCCTCGGCCGTGGCCTCTGGGCCGAAGAGTTCCTCGGCGGGGGCGGGCAGCCAGCCGGCCGCGCTCATCGCGCACCCTCCTCAGAAGAAGCAGCAGCAGAAGACGCGGGCGGCGGGGGCTTCACCAGGCCGCTCTGCAGGGCCGCAGCGGACGGCCTGGACGTCCCGTACCGCTCCTCCAGCGATTCGCGGGCGATCTTCTCCTGGAGCTTGAGGATGCCCTGGAGCAGCGCCTCGGGGCGCGGCGGGCAGCCGGGGACGTACACGTCGACCGGGATGATCTGGTCGACGCCCTTGGTGACGGAGTAGGAGTCCCAGTACGGGCCGCCGCAGTTGGAGCAGGCGCCGAAGGAGATGACGTACTTGGGTTCCGGCATCTGCTCGTACAGCCGCTTCACGGCCGGGGCCATCTTGTCCGTGACCGTGCCGGAGACGACCATCAGGTCGGCCTGGCGGGGGCCCGGCGCGAAGGGGATCACGCCGAGGCGGATGAAGTCGTGGCGGGCCATCGACGCGGCGATGAACTCGATCGCGCAGCAGGCGAGACCGAAGTTGAACACCCACAGCGAGTAGCGGCGGCCCCAGTTCAGGACCACCTTCATCGGCTCGGGGGCGAGCCGGGCGAGGGCGCCCAGCCGCTTCGGCTCGGGAAGCAGGAGAGGCTCCGCACCAGACGGGTTCACGTCCATGTCAGGACCCCCTTCTTGTAGGCGTACAGCAGGCCCACGGCGAGGAAGCCGAGGAAGATGAACATCTCCACCAGGGTCGTCGCGCCGTAGCCGGGGGCGGCGAAGACCGTCGCCCAGGGGAACAGGAAGATCGAGTCGACCGCGAAGATCACGTAGAGGAAGGCGTAGACGTAGTAGCGGACCTGGGTGTGGGCCCAGCCCTCGCCGACGGGGTCGACGCCGCACTCGTAGGTCAGGAGTTTCTCGGGGGTGGGCACGACGGGGCGCAGCAGGCGTCCGGCGCCGAAGGCGACCGCGACGAAGAGCACGCCGACGAGGGCGAGCAGTCCCACGACCGAGTAGGACCGGAAGTAGCCGGCCGCGAGGTCCACCGCGGCGACCGTCGAGTTTCCCAACGTCTCCCGCACCGTCCGCCCTCACTCCCTGACCTCGTGAGTTGGCGCATCCTGTGATGCACCGTGATTCGAGGATCTGTACGCACGGGAGTCTAGGCCCTGATAAAGACAGGGTAAGCAGTCCGTCACACCGTGAGAAGTGAGGACGGTGCGGAGGGTGGGGTTTTCCCCAGGGCACGGCAGGCGGCGGACCGCATGGCGCAACGGGGGCCGGGCACGGCAGGCTGGCCGGTATGACCGCTCCCGCCTCCGCCGCCGACCGGACCGACGGCTCCGACCGTCTCCCTCCGGCCCGGTTCGCCCTCACTGCGCACACCTGGAAGGAGATCACGCATCTCCTGCTCAACCTGCCGGTGGCGCTGCTCGGCTTCACCTACGTGTTCACCGTGGTGCTCGTCAGCGGAATCCTGACGCTCACGGTGATCGGGCTCCCGCTGCTGGCCCTCTGTCTGCTGGGCGCCCGGCAGCTGGGCAAGCTGGAGCGGGGCCGGGCCCGGGCGCTGCTCGGGGTGCGCGTCGAGGAGCCGACGCCGCTGCCGATCGCCAGGGGCGGGGGGCCGCTGCAGCGGCTGTTGCTGGCGCTGAAGGACCCGGTGGGCTGGCGGACGCTGTTGTACGACTTCATCCGGCTGCCCTGGGGCATCCTCACCTTCTGCATCATTCTGACCTCGCTGTTCGTGCTGTGGCCTGTGCTGCCGTTTCTCGCGCGGGGGCTGGCCAACGTGGACCGGGCGATGGTGCGCGGGCTGCTGTCCCCCTCCGACGAGCTGGAACGCCGTATCGCCGAACTGGAGTCGGACCGCGGGGTCGTGGTCGACACGGCCGCCGCCGATCTGCGCCGCATCGAGCGGGACCTGCACGACGGTGCGCAGGCCCGGCTGGTGAACCTGGCCATGGGGCTCGGCCTGGCGAAGGAGAAGCTGCTGGAGGGCCAGGCCGACCAGCACGTGGCGGCGATGGTGGAGGAGGCGCACGGCGAGGTGAAGCTCGCGCTGCAGGAACTGCGCGATCTCGCCCGGGGCATCCATCCGGCCGTGCTGACCGACCGCGGCCTGGACGCGGCCCTGTCCTCGGTCGCCTCCCGGTGCACGGTGCCGGTGAAGGTGACGGCGGACCTGCCCGAGCGGCCGGCGGCCGCCATCGAGGGCATCGCCTACTTCACGGTCTCCGAGCTGCTGCAGAACATCAGCAAGCACAGCGGGGCGCGCTCCGCCTCGGTGGACGTGTGGCGCACGCAGGACCGGCTGCTCATCCAGGTCCGGGACGACGGCTGCGGGGGTGCCGGCCTGGAGGGCGGCAGCGGGATGCGGGGCCTGGCGGAGCGGCTGGGCGCGGTGGACGGCCTGTTCGTGGTCGACTCGCCGCCCGGCGGCCCGACGCTGGTCACGGCGGAGCTGCCCTGGCGGGACCGCAAGGAATAGCTGCCGCCCTGGCAGGGGTGCGCGGGCGCCCGCGCGGGGTGGGGAAAACCCCCGGTCCAAGAGACCGACGGCCTCCATGGTCCGGAAGGCCGCGGCACACCAGGCTGGAGATACGGCGAGCACCGCCGCCAGGACGACGAGAACGGGACGACGCCGATGGCCACGGAGTACGGACAGGGGTACGGGCACGGACACGGGCACCCGGCCGGATCCGGCTTCCCCACTCCCGACGGGGAACGGCGGCACGTGCTGCCCGCCGCACTGCGGGCGCCCGTCGAGGCGCGCAGCTGGCGCGAGTTCGGCTATGTGCTGCTGAGCCTGCCGATCGCCGTCGTGCTGTTCAGCTGGACGGTCACCATGGTGGCGCTCGGCGCGGGCCTGCTGGTGACCTTCCTCGGGATCCCGGTGCTGGCGATGGCGCTCGCCGGCTGCCGGGGCTTCGGCGCGCTGGAGCGCACGCGGGCGCGCGCGCTGCTGCGCCTGGACGTGGCCGACCCGGAGCCGCTGCGGTCGCACAAGCCGGGCGTGTTCCCGTGGATGGGCGCGCTGCTGAAGAGCGGCACGTCGTGGCGGCATCTGCTCTACGGGCTGCTGCACTTCCCGTGGGCGGTGTTCTCGTTCGTCGTGGCGGTGAACTTCTGGGTGTACGGCTGGGCCCTGCTGACGTACCCGCTGTGGTTCTGGCTGTTCCCGATGTACGGCGGCCAGGGCGGCCTGCAGCTGTACGGCGACGAGCACCACAGCGTGTATCTCGACAACCCGTTCGAGATCACCGTGACCGCGCTGGTCGGACTGCTGTTCACGCTGGCCACGCCGTGGATCGTCCGGGCGCTGACGACGGTGGACGGGCTGCTGGTGCGCGGGCTGCTCGGGCCGTCGCGGCTGTCGGCGCGGGTCGTGGAGCTGGAGTCGGACCGCGGGGTCGTGGTCGACACGGCCGCCGCCGATCTGCGCCGCATCGAGCGGGACCTGCACGACGGTGCGCAGGCCCGGCTGGTGAGCCTGGCCATGGATCTGGGTCTGGCCAAGGAGAAGCTGCGGGAGGACCCGCGGGCGGCGGCCCGGATGGTGGAGGACGCCCACGGTGAGGTGAAGACGGCCCTGCAGGAGCTGCGCGACCTGGCGCGCGGGATCCATCCGGCCGTGCTCACCGACCGCGGCCTGGACGCGGCCCTGTCCTCGGTCGCCTCCCGGTGCACGGTGCCGGTGCGGGTGGAGGTCGACCTGCCGTTCCGGCCGGCCCCGGCCATCGAGGGCATCGCCTACTTCACCGTCTCCGAGCTGCTGCAGAACATCAGCAAGCACAGCCGGGCGCGCTCCGCCTCGGTGGACGTGTGGCGCTCGGAGGACCGGCTGATGGTCCAGGTGATGGACGACGGGACGGGCGGCGCGGACGCGTCCCGCGGCTCGGGCCTGGCGGGTCTGGCCGGCCGTCTGGACGCGGTGGACGGGATCCTGGTGGTGGACTCCCCGCCGGGCGGCCCCACCCGGGTGATCGCCGAGCTGCCCTGGCGGGCCTGAGAGCGCGCGAGAGCGCGCGCGTCCGCGGCGGCACGACCCCTGCGGTACACGCCTGATTCCCCAGCTCCTGCGCACGACGGCCCGAATGCTGGAATGCTGGACTTCCGTATGGGACGCCGTCGGAAGGTCGGGCTGTGGGGGGCCGGGAGATCGTGGAGGACAGGGTGCGCGTGGTCATCGCCGAGGACTCGGTGCTGCTTCGGGAGGGCCTGACCCGGTTGCTGACCGACCGCGGGCACGACGTCGTGGCCGGAGTCGGCGACGCGGAGGCACTGATCAAGACCATCGCCGACCTCGACGCCCAGGGCGCCCTGCCCGACGTGGTGGTGGCGGACGTACGGATGCCGCCGACGCACACCGACGAGGGCGTGCGGGCGGCCGTACGGCTGCGCAAGGCGCATCCGGGGCTCGGGGTGCTGGTGCTGTCGCAGTACGTGGAGGAGCGCTACGCCACCGAACTGCTGGCCGGTTCCAGCCGGGGCGTGGGCTATCTGCTCAAGGACCGGGTCGCCGAGGTGCGGGAGTTCGTCGACGCGGTGGTGCGGGTGGCCGAGGGCGGTACGGCGCTGGACCCGGAGGTGGTCGCGCAGCTGCTCGGGCGCAGCCGCAAGCAGGACGTGCTGACGGGGCTCACGCCGCGGGAGCGCGAGGTGCTGGGGCTGATGGCGGAGGGGCGGACGAACTCGGCCATCGCCCGGCAACTGGTGGTCAGCGACGGAGCCGTGGAGAAGCACGTCAGCAACATCTTCCTGAAGCTCGGGCTGTCCCCGAGCGACGGCGACCACCGGCGTGTTCTGGCCGTTCTCACCTATCTGAACTCGTAGCGGGCCGACACTGTGTCAGCAGCACGTCAGCCCGTCCGGCTTCCGTGGAAGCCGGACAGCCGGACGGGAGACCGCAGGAGAGAACCGACGAACGCGCGGGGAGCGTCTTGAACGATGCTCCAGCGGCGCGGGACATCATGAGAAGCAGCGCGACAGGCCGTCTCGAAATGTCGTCCATCATACGGATGGCCACGGGAAGGCGACCCTAACGGACGTAGGGTTGATCCTGGGATGGTCCGTGGGAAGACCATGCCGGACAGCCGCCTCGAAGGAGGTCCAGTTCAGTGACCAGCCAGGTCAGCAGCCCAGCGGAGCAGGCCGACGGAACCGTCGTGGGAGAGCAGCGCAAACCGGGCGGAGCGAAGGACGTCCGGCGCCTGGACCGGGTGATCATCCGGTTCGCCGGGGACTCGGGTGACGGCATGCAGCTCACCGGTGACCGCTTCACCTCGGAGACCGCGTCCTTCGGCAACGACCTCTCCACCCTCCCGAACTTCCCGGCCGAGATCCGTGCTCCCGCCGGCACGCTGCCCGGCGTCTCCTCGTTCCAGCTCCACTTCGCCGACCACGACATCCTCACCCCGGGCGATGCGCCGAACGTGCTGGTCGCGATGAACCCGGCGGCCCTGAAGGCCAACATCGGCGACCTGCCGCGCGGCGCCGAGATCATCGTCAACACGGACGAGTTCACCAAGCGTGCGCTGCAGAAGGTCGGCTACGCCGCCTCCCCGCTGGAGGACGGCTCGCTGGACGGTTACAGCCTGCACACCGTGCCTCTGACCAGCCTCACCGTCGAGGCGCTGAAGGAGTTCGACCTCTCCCGCAAGGAGGCCGAGCGCAGCAAGAACATGTTCGCCCTCGGCCTGCTGTCCTGGATGTACCACCGGCCCACCGAGGGCACCGAGAAGTTCCTGCAGACGAAATTCGCGAAGAAGCCGCACATCGCGGCCGCCAACATCGCCGCGTTCCGCGCGGGCTGGAACTTCGGCGAGACGACGGAGGAGTTCGCGGTCTCCTACGAGGTCGCGCCGGCCGCCAAGGCCTTCCCGGTCGGCACCTACCGCAACATCTCCGGGAACCTGGCCCTGGCCTACGGCCTGGTCACCGCGTCCCGGCAGGCGGACCTGCCGCTGTTCCTGGGCTCGTACCCGATCACGCCGGCGTCGGACATCCTGCACGAGCTGAGCAAGCACAAGAACTTCGGCGTGCGGACCTTCCAGGCGGAGGACGAGATCGCCGGCATCGGCGCGGCGCTGGGGGCGGCCTTCGGCGGCTCGCTCGCGGTGACCACGACGAGCGGCCCCGGTGTCGCCCTGAAGAGCGAGACGATCGGGCTCGCGGTGTCGCTGGAGCTGCCGCTGCTGGTGGTCGACATCCAGCGCGGCGGCCCCTCCACCGGGCTGCCGACCAAGACCGAGCAGGCGGACCTGCTGCAGGCGATGTTCGGCCGCAACGGCGAGGCTCCGGTCCCGGTCATCGCCCCGCAGACCCCGGGCGACTGCTTCGACGCGGCGCTGGAGGCCGCCAGGATCGCGCTGACGTACCGCACGCCGGTGTTCCTGCTCTCCGACGGCTACCTGGCGAACGGCTCCGAGCCGTGGCGGATCCCGGACCTGGACGAGCTGCCGGACCTGCGCGTGCAGTTCGCGTCCGGCCCGAACCACACGCTGGAGGACGGCACCGAGGTCTTCTGGCCGTACAAGCGCGACCCGCAGACGCTGGCCCGCCCGTGGGCGGTCCCGGGCACGCCGGGCCTGGAGCACCGTATCGGCGGCATCGAGAAGCAGGACGGCACGGGCAACATCTCCTACGACCCGGCCAACCACGACTTCATGGTCCGCACCCGGCAGGCGAAGATCGACGGCATCGCGGTCCCGGACATCGAGGTGGACGACCCGCACGGCGCGAAGACGCTGGTCCTGGGCTGGGGCTCGACGTACGGGCCGATCACGGCCGCGGTACGGCGGCTGCGCGCGGCCGGCGAGTCGATCGCGCAGGCGCACCTGCGCCACCTCAACCCCTTCCCGCGCAACCTCGGCGCGGTCCTGGGGCGGTACGACAGGGTGGTCGTCCCCGAGATGAACCTCGGGCAGCTCGCCACCCTGATCCGGGCGAAGTACCTGGTCGACGCCCACTCGTACAACCAGGTCAACGGCATGCCGTTCAAGGCGGAACAGCTCGCCGCCGCGCTGAAGGAGGCCATCGATGACTGACGCCACCAACGGGCTGCTGCAGCTGGTCCCCAAGGCGGAGGCCAAGCAGTCGATGAAGGACTTCAAGTCCGACCAGGAGGTGCGCTGGTGCCCGGGCTGCGGTGACTACGCGATCCTGGCCGCCGTCCAGGGGTTCATGCCGGAGCTGGGCCTGGCGAAGGAGAACATCGTCTTCGTCTCGGGCATCGGCTGCTCGTCCCGGTTCCCGTACTACATGAACACCTACGGGATGCACTCCATCCACGGCCGCGCCCCCGCCATCGCGACGGGCCTGGCGTCCTCCCGCCGGGACCTGAGCGTGTGGGTGGTCACCGGTGACGGCGACGCCCTGTCCATCGGCGGCAACCACCTGATCCACGCCCTGCGCCGCAACGTCAACCTGAAGATCCTGCTGTTCAACAACCGGATCTATGGCCTGACCAAGGGCCAGTACAGCCCGACCTCCGAGGTCGGCAAGATCACCAAGTCGACGCCGATGGGCTCGCTGGACGCGCCGTTCAACCCGGTGTCGCTGGCGATCGGCGCGGAGGCGTCCTTCGTCGCCCGCACGATCGACTCCGACCGCAAGCACCTGACCGAGGTGCTGCGCGCGGCCGCCGACCACCAGGGCACGGCCCTGATCGAGATCTACCAGAACTGCAACATCTTCAACGACGGCGCCTTCGACGCCCTCAAGGACAAGCAGCAGGCCGAGGAGGCGTTGATCCGCCTGGAGCACGGGCAGCCGATCCGGTTCGGTGCCGACGGCGCACGTGGTGTCGTACGGGACCGGCAGACCGGCGACCTGGAAGTGGTGACGGTGACCCCGGAGAACGAGGCGGAGATCCTGGTGCACGACGTGCACACCGCGTCCCCCACCACCGCCTTCGCCCTCTCCCGGCTGGCCGACCCCGACACGCTGCACCACACACCGATCGGCGTGTTCCGCTCCGTCGAGCGGCCGGTCTACGACACCCAGATGTCCGACCAGCTGGACACGGCCATCGAGCAGCACGGCAAGGGCGACCTGGCCGCACTGCTGGCCGGCGGCGACACCTGGACGGTCGTCGGCTGACGCCGCCTTCTGGTCACGAGGCCCGGGACTGGATTTCCCGGGCCTCGTCGTATGCCCGGCGGGCCTTCTCCACCTCGCCCATGCGGTTGTGCGTCCACTGGGCCAGGGCCCGCACCTGCTCCGCCGCCTCGCGGCCGAGGCCGGTGAGCGAGTAGTCGACGCGCGGCGGGATGACCGGCTTGGCGTCCCGGTGGACCAGGCCGTCGCGCTCCAGGGTCTGGAGGGTCTGGGTGAGCATCTTCTCGCTGATGCGGCCCACCTTGTCGATCGCCCGCCGCAGCTCGCTGAACCGCAGGGAGCCCTCCATCAGCTCGATGAGGACGAGTACGCCCCAGCGGCTGGTCACGTGCTCCAGGACGAGCCGGTAGGGACACAGGGCCTCGGCGTCGGCTCCACCGCGCGCCCGCGCGTTACTTACTGCCATGCCAGTACCTTACTTCAAAGTGGGTACTTTCGCTTGGTTAGTGCACCTCCTAGGGTGAGTGCCACAGCCACCCCACAAGGAGTTCTGAACCATGAGCATCGTCGTCACCGGAGCCACCGGACACCTCGGCCGCCACGTCGTGGAGCAGCTGCTGGAGAAGGTTCCGGCGGAGCAGATCACCGCCGTCGTGCGCAACGAGGCGAAGGCCGCCGACTTCGCGGCCCGCGGAGTGAAGCTCGCGGTCGCCGACTACAACACGCCCGAGACCTTCGACGGGCTGTTCGCGGCCGGCGACAAGGTCCTGCTGATCTCCGGCAACGAGTTCGACAAGGGCCGGGTGCAGCAGCACCAGGTCGTCATCGACGCCGCCAAGGCTGCGGGCGTGGCGCTGCTCGCGTACACCAGCGCGCCGGGCAGCCTCACGGCCGCGCTCGCCGACGACCACCGGGCCACCGAGGAGGTGCTGCTGGCCTCCGGTCTCCCCTACAGCCTGCTGCGCAACGGCTGGTACCACGAGAACTACACCGAGAACCTGGCCCCGGTGCTGGAGCACGACGCGGTCGTCGCGGCCGCCGGTGAGGGCCGGGTCTCCTCGGCCTCCCGCGCCGACTACGCCGCCGCCGCGGTCACTGTGCTGACCGGCGAGGGTCACGAGAACACGACGTACGAGCTGGGCGGCGACGTGGCGTGGAGCTTCGCCGAGTACGCGGCCGAGCTGAGCCGGCAGACCGGCAGGGAGATCGCCTACAACGCCGTCACCGGCGAGGTCCTCAAGGGCATCCTGGCCGGCGCCGGACTGCCCGAGCACTTCGCGGAGATCTTCGTCGGCGTGGACGCGTCGATCGAGAAGGGCGAGCTGGTCGTCTCCACCGGCGACCTGTCCCGCCTGGCCGGCCGTCCGACCACCCCGCTCGCCGAAGCGGTCGCCGGCGCACTCAAGGGCTGAGACTCCGGGGCACTCGCGGGCCGAGACTCCCCCGCCCCGGGCCTGTGAGCACCACCACCCCCGCCTGTCATGACCGTATGGCGATACGGGCATGACAGGTGGGGGTGCTCGGCGCTACCTTCGTTCTCGCGTGCGTGCGTGAGGCGAGAAGGAGGGACCCCGTGGCCGGGAAGTCGAAGGGTGAGCACAGGACAGGCCTGCTGAACGGCTTCGCCGCCTACGGCATGTGGGGACTGGTCCCCCTGTTCTGGCCGCTGCTCAAGCCCGCCGAGGCCACGGAGATCCTGGCCCACCGCATGGTGTGGTCCCTCGCCTTCGTCGCCGCCGCCCTGCTGGTCGTACGGCGCTGGGCCTGGGCCGGGGAACTGCTGCGGCAGCCACGGCGGCTGGCGCTCATCGCGTTGGCCGCGGCCGTCATCACCGTGAACTGGGGCATCTACATCTGGGCCGTGAACTCCGGCCACGTGGTCGAAGCCTCCCTCGGGTACTTCATCAACCCGCTGGTGACCATCGCGATGGGCGTACTGCTCCTGAAGGAACGGCTGCGGCCCGTGCAGTGGGCGGCGGTCGGGGTCGGCCTCACCGCCGTGGTCGTCCTGGCCGTGGGCTCCGGCCGTCTGCCGTGGATCTCCCTCACGCTCGCCTTCTCGTTCGCCACCTACGGTCTGATCAAGAAGAAGGTCGCGCTCGGCGGCATCGAGTCGCTGGCCGCCGAGACCGCGATCCAGTTCCTGCCCGCGCTCGGCTATCTGCTGTGGCTGACCGCGCACGGCGACTCCACCTTCACGACCGGCAGCGCCGGGCACTCCGTCCTGCTCGCCTCGACCGGTCTCATCACCGCGCTGCCGCTGGTCTGCTTCGGCGCGGCGGCGATCCGCGTGCCCCTGTCCACGCTGGGGCTGCTGCAGTACATGGCCCCGGTGTTCCAGTTCCTGCTCGGCATCCTCTACTTCCACGAGGCGATGCCTGCGGAGCGCTGGGCCGGTTTCTCGCTGGTCTGGCTGGCGTTGGTCCTGCTCAGCTGGGACGCACTGCGCGCCGCGCGGAGGCCGAAGGCGGTCATCGTGCCGCCCCGCGTCGAAGCGCCCAGCTCCGCTCCGGTGGACGCCTGACGGGGGTCGTGCCGCGGCCCGTTCGCACTGTCAGTGGCAGGCGCTATAAGTGGTGCCCATGTCGACGCAGACACCCGCACCGCTGCACTGGAAGCTCGTCATCGACTCCGCCGACCCGCATGCGCAGGCCGACTTCTGGGCCGCCGCGCTGCACTACGAGGCCGAGGACAATAGCGCGCTCGTCGAACGGCTGCTGTCCCTCGGCGCACTGCCCGGCGAGGCGACCGTCGAGTACCACGGCCGCCCCGCCTTCCGTGACCTGATCGCCGTGCGGCACCCCGAGGACCCCTACGACCCGGACACCGGCACCGGGCTGGGCCGGCGGCTCCTGTTCCAGCGCGTCCCCGAGGCGAAGACCGTCAAGAACCGGCTTCACCTCGATCTGCACCCCGGCGCCGAGCGGCGCGCGGACGAGGTGGCCCGGCTGAAGGCCCTGGGCGCGCGGGTCCTGCACGGGGTGCAGGAGCCCGGCGGCGAGTGGGTGGTGATGGCCGACCCGGAGGGCAACGAGTTCTGCGTTCAGTAGCCGAGGAGGGCGGTGCTGTGGGGGCGGTGCTGTGGGGGCGGCCTGTGGGGCGGCGCGGGCGGTGGCGCGGGCGCCGGTTACGCCTGCGCCGCCCTGGCCGCGCGGTCGGTCAGGCGGACCATGCGGGCGCGGGCCGACTCCAGCGGCTGCGGGTCGTCGGCCGCGGGTCCCGGCTCCGCAGTGAGATCCGCCCACAGGCCGATCAGGTCGCGGCCCATCCGCAGGCCCTCCTCCGGGTCACGCACCGCCCGCCAGGCGGTGGCCGCGCTCTGGACGTTGCCGTAGGCCGCCTCCGCGTCCCGGGCCTGCCGGCGCAGCCGGGCGAGGTCCAGGGAGAGGTGGAAGGAGCGGATCGGGTCGCCGGCCAGGTAGGCGATGTAGGCGGTCAGTTCGCGCAGGTGCAGCACCTCACGGTGACCGGGGCCCAGCACTCCGGAGGCCTCTACGACCGTGCGGTCGGCGAGTTCCGCCGCGGCCTCGATACGCCCGTCCCGAACGGCCTCGTTGATCCGCGCCATCGGCTCGGTGAGCAACGCGGCCCCCTCCGCGGTCTCGGTCACGGGCTCGTCCCCGAGCACCTCCTCGGCCACGGCATCGAAGCCACGGGCGGGGGTGGGCGTGGAGGACGTGGCCGGCGCGGGCTCGGGGTCGGGCCGGAGGGCGGCGTCCGGGATGGGGGCGGGGACTGGGGCTGCGGGAGCGGTGACGGTGACGGGGGCTGCGGACGCGGGGGCGGGCTCCGGGGCGGGTTCGGACGCGGCGACGGATACGGGGCCGGCGGCGGGTCCGGATACGGTGACGGCGGCGGGGCGCGAGGTCATGGCGTCCGGTACGGCGACGGCGGCGGGGCGCGAGGTCATGGCGTCCGGTACGGCAATCCGGGCCGGGGGCGCGTCCATGACGGGCGGTGGCCCGAACTGCCCCGTGGGTGCCTGCACCAGGCCCGGGACGGCCGGCGCGGTGGTCCGGGACGGCTCCGCGCCCGACGCGGCCCGCGAAGCGACCCGCACCGGGTCCCCGGCCACCCTGCTGGAGCCGTCCGCCGAGACCTCGAGGGGGACCACACAGCCGGCACGGTCGTCATGGATCGTGGCGCGTATCGGGGCGCCCAGGCTGATGGCCAGGCGCTGCAGGTGGTTCAGTACGGCCTGCTGGATCTCCTCGCCCGGCGCCGCGACGACCGCCGTCCCGCCCACCGACGCGCTGTCCTTGCCGGACACCCGGACGTGCACCACCGCAGGGTGTGTCACGGGCTGCTGCGCCCGCTTCTTCTCGAAGCTGAGTCGAGACATCGGTTCCCTCACTCCCCCGGCCGTCGGGCTCCGGTCGTACGCGTCCTGCCAACCAGTCTGTCGGCTCAGCCCGGCTCCCGCGTCACCGCGACGTCACAGCCTCGCACCAGCCGCACCCTTGAAGAAGACTGCTTGCATGTGCATAAAATGCACACGCTGATATTCGCGGAACGACAACGCTCACCTGGGGGACCCATGAGCCGCCGCTTCCTTTTCGTCCTGGGCAGTGCCCGCCTCGACGGCAACACCGAACTGCTGGCCCGCGAGGCCGCCGAGCAGCTGCCCGGTGACGTCGAGCAGCAGTGGATCCGCCTCGCCGAGCACCCGCTGCCCGACTTCGTGGACCTGCGGCACGACAGCGACCACGTACGGCCGCCCTCGGACACCGAGACCGGCCTGCTGCTGGACGCGACGCTCGCGGCCACGGACATCGTCATCGCCTCGCCGCTGTACTGGTACTCGGTGTCCGGCCTCACCAAGCGCTACCTGGACTACTGGGCGGGCTGGCTGCGCACCCCCGGCCTCGACTTCAAGGCCACCCTGGCCGGGCGCACGCTGTGGGGTGTCGCGGCGCACGCGGACCGGGAGTCGTCGGTCGCCGACCCCTTCGCCGGCACCCTCAACAACTCGGCCGCCTACATGGGGATGCGGTTCGGCGGCGTGCTGCTGGGCAACGGCAGCGCCCCCGGGGACGTACGGAAGGACACCGACGCGCTCGCGCACGCCAAGACGTTCTTCGCGCAGGAGGCGCCGCTCGCGCGCTTCCCTTTCCAGGTCGAGGTCGAGGCCGGCTGACGGTGTCGGCTACGCGCTGATGTCCTTCGTCGTGAACCGCGCCCACGCCGCCGAGCCGAACACGGCCGCGTACAGCGCCTGGAGACCGAGGTTCTTCACCAGGTCGTCCCAGTAGACGGGGTCACGCATCAGGTCGGCGAAGGACAGCCAGTAGTGGGAGAAGAAGTACGGCTGCAGCGCGTGCAGTTGGGGTATCTGGTCGAGGATCTGGACGGTGATGAGCAGGCCCACCGTCGTCGCCATCGCCGCGATGCCGCTGTTGGTCAGCGTCGACACGAACAGACCGAGGGCCGCTGTACCGACCAGTGAGGCGGCGACGGCCAGGGCGATCAGCAGCGCCCGGCCGAGACCCTCGGCGAAGCTGATCCGGGTGCCGGAGATGGTGGTGAGGTCGCCGAGCGGGAACAGCAGCGCGCCGACGATCAGCGCGGAGACGGCCACGACCAGGGTGGCCAGCACGCAGAAGGCCATGACCGTCGTGTACTTGGTGAGCAGCAGGCGGGTGCGGCCGGCCGGGGCGACCAGCAGATAGCGCAGGGTGCCGCCGCCCGCCTCTCCCGCTATCGCGTCGCCCGCGACGACGCCGACCGCCATCGGCAGGAAGAACGGCAGGGTCGCAGCCAGTGCCGTGAACACCAGGAACAGGCCGTTGTTGGTGATCTGCGAGATGAACGCCGGCCCCTCGCCGCCGCTCGGGCCCGCCGTCGAGCCGCCCTGTGTCTCGATCTTCACGGCGATCCCGACCAGCACCGGAACCGCCGCCAGCACGCCGAGCAGCGCGAGCGTGCGCCAACGACGGACCGTGATGCCCAGCTCGCTGCGCAGCAGCCCGAAGGTCCACAGGGGGTTCGGACGGCCGGGGCCGGGTGCGGCCGGTGCCTGGAGTGCCTCAGCCCGCGACATCGAATCCCTCTCCCGTCAGTGCCACGAACGCGTCCTCCAGGGAGGCCCGTTCGAGCGCGAAGCCCCGGACCCGGACGCCGGCCGCGACCAGGGCCGCGTTCACTTCGGCGAGGTCCTGCACGGGCGGCTCGCCGGTCACCCGCTCGCCGTCCGCCGTGACGTCTCCGACGCCCTGCTCCTTCAGCACCCGGGCCGCCTCGCCCGGGTCCGGTGTGGTCACCACCAGCCGGCCGCGCGCCCCGGCCGCCAGGTCGGCGACCGCGCCCTGCGTGACCAGGCGGCCCTGTGTCATCACCGCCGCGTGCGTGCACACCTGCTCGATCTCGTCGAGGAGGTGGGAGGAGAGGAAGACGGTCGTGCCGTCGGAGGCCAGCTCCCGGATCAGGGCGCGGATTTCACGCATGCCCTGCGGGTCGAGGCCGTTGGTCGGCTCGTCCAGGACGAGCAGTCTGCGCGGCTGGAGCAGGGCCGCGGCCAGGCCCAGACGCTGCTTCATGCCGAGCGAGTACGCCCGTGCCTTCTTGCCCGCGGCGGCCGCGAGGCCCACCCGGTCCAGAGCGGCCGCGACACGGGCGCGCCGGGTGCGTGGGTCGGCGGTCGGGTCGGCGGCGTCGTAGCGCAGCAGGTTGTCCCGGCCGGAGAAGAAGCCGTAGAGGGCGGGGCCCTCGATCAGCGCGCCGACCTGCGGGAGGACGGTGCGGGTGGCCCGGGGCATGGGGCGGCCCAGGACCCGGGCCGTGCCCGAGGTCGGCTCGATCAGGCCCATCAGCATGCGGATGGTGGTGGTCTTGCCGGAGCCGTTCGGACCGAGGAAGCCGAAGACGCTGCCCGCCGGGACGGTCAGGTCGAGACCGTCCACGGCGAGCTGTCCGCCGCGGTAGCGCTTGGTCAGGCCGCGCGTGGCGATGACGTGCGCCGGCGCGTCCCCCGAGTCCCACTCCGTGGCGGACGGTTCGTCCATCGGCTCCCTCGATTCGTCGTGTCCCCGTTCCCCGGAAGGGATTACTTCCCTTCGTTCGCCGCCTTCACCAGCGTGTCCTTGGTGACCGCTCCGGCGTACACCTTGCCGTCGTCGGTGATCAGGGCGTTGACCAGGCGGGTGGAGAAGACCGTGCCCTTGCCGAACTTCCCGGAGACCTGATCGCCGAGCGAACCCAGGAAGCCGCCGAAGGCGCCGTCGGCGCCGTCCTGGGAGCCGGACGGCAGGCCGCCCTTGGCGCCGGTGTCGAAGGTGGCGATCGACGTCCAGCCCTCGCCGAGCACGGTGGCCCCGTCCAGGCCCTCGGCGAAGCCCTGACCGGACGTCGGGGCGTGCTCCGACGCCTTGGACCCCTCCTTCTCCTCGGTGACCTTCGCGCCCTTCGGCGGGGTGAAGTCGAAGGTGGAGGCGGCCGGCTTGGCGAAGGAGACCTGGGTGAAGCCCGCGTCGAGGACGGCCGCGCCGCCGCTCCTCGGGGTCAGCGTGAACTTGAGGGGCATGCCCGTCTTCGCGTCCACGGCGATGCTGATCGCGCCGACCGTGGTGCCGGACTGCTTGGGCTTGATCAGCAGCTTGTAGGCGTCGCGGCCGGCGACCTGCGCGGTGCCGTCGACGGTCACGGACGTGGTGTCGTCGACCGACTTCAGGGCCTCGTCGGCGAAGTCCTTGGGCGTGGCCGGCGGCTCGGCCCGGTGCTCCTTGCCGGAGTCGGCGGCCGTGCCGTGGTAGACCTCGTTGCTCTTGCTGTCGTAGCCCCAGATGTCCTTGCCGTCGTGGATGAGGCTGTACTCGGCGCCGCTCTCCAGCAGCGACAGCTTCTGCCGGTCCGGCCCGTCGGTCGCCACGCGCAGGGTGTGCGTGCCGGAGACCAGCTCGGTGAGCTTGGACGTCGGGTCCGCGGAGGAGCCGCCGCCCTGGGCCGCCCCGGACGCCAGGCTGCTCTCCAGGCCGCCGAGGTCCGGCAGGCCGAGGTCGGTGCTGACCTTCACCGTGCCGGACAGCTGCTGCACATCCGACTTGGCGATCTTCTCGATGAGCTGCTGTGCGGTGATCTTCGGCAGGTCGGGGTCACCGGAGTCGGCGAGCGCCGGGACCAGCCCGATCGTGGCCGCCGCCACTCCCACCACCGCGACCGGGACCACGTACCGGGCGGCCTTGCGTCGTCCTGAGTGCAGGTCCTCGCCCTGAGCGGCGCTCGCCGCGTCGTCGGATTCGTACGGTGCCATCTGTGCCTTACCTCCGTCGTCGGCGGCGGCTGTCCCCACACTGGTCCACCTGAGCCGCCATTCTCACCCGAATCGGTGATGAGTGGTGATTTCCGTGTTCTCCATCTGACCAAATCGGCCGTGAGGAAGCGTCAGACCACGGAGCCAACTCCGTGTACGCCTGCGGTATGACACGTCGGGGCGGTGCCTCCCCCGACCCGTAGGGGTCGGGCGGGGAGAGGCCGCCGCAGTCCGCGCCGACCCGGGTCAGCGCTGCACGAAGACGTAGTACGCCTGATCCGCGTGATCCGCCTGATCAGCCCGATAGGGCACCCCGACGAGCCTGCCCGGGGTGCAGGAGCCGGACGGGGCGACTCCGGCGACGGCGTTCAGCCACAGGATCTCCGGAGGTGCCGGCGAGCAGCCCGTGGTGCTTGCCCGTCGGGTGGCCTTGAGGTCCGGCTCGGGGATGCCGGGATCGCCGCGGCGGCGGCCACCCCGACTGCGGCGACGGCCAGGCTTGCGGCGCGCCGGGAACGTCCGGAGCGCCGACGAAGCCGGGAGGCGCAGGCGGTCAGCCCGCCCGGTGCACCACCGCGTCGCACAGTTCGAGGAGCGACGCCTTGGCGTCGCACTCCGGCAGCGGGGCCAGCGCGGCCCGCGCCTCCTCCGCGTACCGGACGGTGTCCCGGCGGGCCTGCTCCAGCGCGGGGTGGGCGCGCAGCGCGGACAGCGCCTCGGCATGCCGCGCGTCGTCGCTGAGGTCGGAGTCCAGCAGCTCGCACAGCGCGAGGTCCTCCGGCAGGCCGAGACGGGCGGCCCGCTCACGCAGCCGGAGCACGGGCAGCGTCGGGATGCCCTCACGCAGGTCGGTCCCCGGGGTCTTGCCGGACTCGTGCGAGTCGGAGGCGATGTCCAGGACGTCGTCCGCGAGCTGGAAGGCGACCCCGAGCCGCTCGCCGTACTGGGTGAGCACGTCGACGACCGTCTCGTCGGCGCCGGACATCATCGCGCCGAACCGGCAGGACACGGCCACCAGGGAGCCCGTCTTGCCGCTGAGCACGTCCAGGTAGTGCTCGACCGGATCGCGGCCGTCCGAGGGACCTGCGGTCTCCAGGATCTGCCCGGTGACCAGCCGCTCGAACGCGAGGGCCTGCACCCGGACCGCCTCGGGGCCGAGGTCGGCGAGGATCTGGGAGGCGCGGGCGAAGAGGAAGTCGCCGGTGAGGACCGCGACCGAGTTGCCCCAGCGGGTGTTGGCACTGTCCACACCGCGCCGCACGGACGCCTCGTCCATGACGTCGTCGTGGTACAGCGTGGCCAGGTGGGTCAGCTCCACGACGACGGCCGACGGCACGACCCCCGGCGTGTACGGGTCGCCGAACTGCGCCGCGAGCATCACGAGCAGCGGCCGGAACCGCTTCCCGCCGGCCCGTACGAGGTGCTGCGCGGCCTCCGTGATGAACGGGACCTCGCTCTTGGTGGCTTCGAGCAAGCCTTCCTCGACAGCCGTCAATCCGGCCTGGACATCGGCTTCCAGAGCCTGGTCCCGCACGCTCAGCCCGAACGGCCCGACGACGGTCACGAGGGGTCTCCTGTCTGCTGGTGTCTGCTGGCGATTACGCGGTTTGTCGATAGGTCGTTGCCACCACTCAAGTCAGCGTATCCGGTCCTGTTTCGATCACCGATAGCGCCCACCGGTCCAGCCCGGGCGGTATCGGATCAGGGTCGGTATGTTTTTGATCATCTGATAAGAGTGGACTTTCACTGACTTACCAGGAATCCGCCCGTTTTGTCGTGAAATGAGTGGCGAGTGGAGTACTCCTTATTACGACACGCGCAGCAAATCCCTCTAATCCTGCATGTCTGATTTGATACACTTCGTCATTTCGTGAGTTGGGTCACGCGCGCCCCTGCACCCAACTGATCGCGCCACCACCGGTCTCCCTTGCCGTATCGGCCAGTTGAGTGTTGGCAGCAGCAAAGGATCAAGTACCCCATACGGCGCAGATCAAGGTCAACGGGCTCTTTATGTGAATCAGATACTTGTTCCGGACATGTGCTCTCGCATAGCTTCCGGGCCAGTCAGGCGAACGCCGAATCCTGCCGCGCCTGACTCAACCCATCGACGAACTCATTCGTACGGCAGGAGCGGGGGACCCAGGTAAGCCGCTGTACCGGACGGCACTCGCCGCACCGGAACGGCTCGGGGTGAAGTCGTGCCTCCTCCCCCAGGGGCACGGCCGGGCACCTCCCCGCCCGAACCCGACAGCTCACCTCGCAGGCGACGGAGAGGACTTCCCCATGTCTGCTGCCGCTCAGTCCCGCCGTGCCCGCCCCAACCGCTTCGTCCGCAAGCTCACTGTCGTCGGTACCGGTGCCGCCGTGCTCGCCCTTCCTCTCATCGGCGCGACCAGCGCCTCCGCGGCCACCCCCACGGCCACCACGCCGTCCACTACGCTCGCCGGGTACCCGAACAACCTCGACGGCTGGATCCGCGAGTCGCTCGCGATCATGGCCGAGAAGAAGATCCCGGGGTCGTACAACGGCATCTACCGCAACATCATCCGCGAGTCGTCGGGCAACCCGAAGGCCATCAACCTCTGGGACTCCAACGCCGCCAAGGGCATCCCGTCCAAGGGCCTGCTCCAGGTCATCGACCCGACGTTCAACGCGTACCACGTGGCCGGAACGTCCTTCGACATCTACGACCCGGTCGCGAACATCACGGCCGCCTGCAACTACGCGGCCGCGCGCTACGGGTCGATGGACAACGTCTTCGGCGCCTACTGACAGGCAGCGGCGGCAGGCCCTACTGATATCCCGGTCAGTCGGTCGGGAACAGTCTTTCGAGGACGACGGCAATGCCGTCGTCCTCGTTCGACAGGGTGATCTCATCGGCGACGGCCTTGAGCTCGGCGTGGGCGTCGGCCATCGCGACACCGCGTCCGGCCCAGTCGAACATGGGGATGTCGTTGGGCATGTCACCGAAGGCGAGGGCCCGTTCCGCCGTGATCCCCAGGCGCTCGGCGGCCAGCGCCAGCCCCGTCGCCTTGGTGACGCCGCACGGCTGGAGTTCCACGGTCCCCGGACCGGACATCGTGACCGTCGCCAGCGAGCCCACCGCCGAACGCGCGGTCGCCGCCAACTCGTCGTCGGACAGCGTGTGGTGGCGCAGCAGGACCTTGCTGATGGGCGCGCACCACAGGTCGTCGCGCCGGCCGACCCGTACGGCGGGCAGGGTCGGGTGGGGCATCAGATACCCCGGTTCGATCAGCGTGAGCCCGTCCACGCCGTCCTGGTCCACGGCCGCGTAGACCTGCCCCACCTCGGCCTCGATCTTGCCGAGCGCCGTCTCGGCCAGGTCCCGGTCCAGTCGTACCGACCACAGCAGACGGTCGGCGCCGGCGTCGTAGACCTGTGCGCCCTGTCCGCACACCGCGAGCCCCGTGCAGCCGAGGCCGTCCAGGAGGGGCCGCACCCGGGGGACCGGCCGGCCCGTCACCACCAGGTGCCGGGCGCCGGCCCGCGCCACCCGCTCGAGCGCGGCGAGCGACCGGTCGGAGACGGTGTCGTCGCCACGCAGCAGCGTCCCGTCCAGGTCGGTGGCGATCAGTGCATATGCGGGGGGTGCGGCCATGATCAGAGAATACGGACAGCGCGCACCGCCGACTCACCCTGATCTTCCCGGACTTGTGTGCTGCTCAGCCCCAAGTGGTGCCTGTGGACTCCCCGATGGTGTGGATGACGCGGTTGACCATGCCGGTGGCGGAGAGCGTGAGGGTCAGCGCGGAGAGCTGCTTCTCGGCGAAGTGGTCGGCGAAGGATCTACGCCGGGTTGCCATCCGTGCCCGCATGGTGCGCCTCATGAGCGTCAGCGGTGCTCGCCGGGTTGCTTTCACTGCACCGACGGAGCGGGACGGAAAGCGTGGGGCGGGGTGTGGCCCCGCCCGTCGCTCAGACCCGCCCGGCACTCACCCGTGCGCGGCCGCCAGGTGCCCTGCCAGCCGCGGCGAGGCGAACTCCGTACCGCAGACGAAGCGCATCACCGGGCCGTACGAGGACGCCGCCGGAAGGCCGGTGAAGTACAGGCCCGGCACCGAGGAGACGTACCCGGCGCCGAGCCGGGGCGCACCCCGGCTCACCGCGAGCCGGGTGCGCAGCTCGTGCCCGAGGAAGTCCATGGCCGCGATGTTCACTCGGTAGCCGGTGGCGGCGATGACGTGGTCCGCGGCAAGCCGCTCGGTGCGGCCACCGTGGCCGTGGACGACGAGGACCGGGCTGCCGTCCGGTGCCTCGGCGCCCACCACCCGCTCGACCTCCTGGACCCGGACCTTGCCCTCGAAGCGGTCGCGCAACCACCAGGCGCCGAGCGGGCCGAGGACCCGGCGGACCAGGTAGTGGCGGGTGCGGGCGGGCAGGAAGCGGTACGGATGGGGGTAGTAGCTGAGCGCCCACAGGGACCAGGCGCGCCCGAAGGGCGACTCGGGGCGCAGCCTCGGCTGGTTCCAGGGCGGGGCGCCGAAGGCGACCCGGCCGCGGCCGCGCGAGACCACGCGCACCTGGGCGCCGGCCTCGGCCGCGAGGGCCGCCGTCTCCAGCGCGGACTGGCCGGCGCCGACGACGATCAGCTCCTTGCCGGCGAAACGGGTGAGGTCGTGGTGCTGGGAGCTGTGGGAGACCGGGCCCGTGGGCGCCGGTCCGTCGGCCGCCGCTGCCGCCAGCTCCGCCGGGAGGTGGGCCAGCCCGGACAGGCCGGTGGCGACCACGACCGCGCGGGCCGTGAACAACTCCCCGGAGTCCAGCTTGAGTTCGAACCCGCCGCTCTTGTCGCGGTCGACGGCGACGACCCTGACCCGCTCCAGGTCCGGCAGCAGCTTGCGCTGGAACCACTCGCCGTAGGCGATGAAGGTATCCGCCGGGATGATGTCCTCGTCCGTCACCAGCCGGCGGATGCCGGCCGCGTCGCAGTAGTCGGCGAGGGTGTGGCCGGGCTGTGGGCAGTCGAGGTTGGAGGCGACAGGGGTCGACTTCAGAAGCATCCCCTCGGGCATGTGGTCGCGCCAGCTGACCATGGGGTCACCGAAGACGCGGACGGGGATGCCGCGCGCCCGCAGATGGGCGGCGGTGGACAGGCCGAACGGCCCGGCCCCGATGACTGCAACCGGTCGAATCACGAAGTCCCTCCCCAGGACGCGATGCGCCACCTTCGTGGCCTTGCCTACTTCGTGGTGGGAGTGGTGCTGCTGCCGCGGCGGTTGGTCCGCCACAGCTGATAGAGGTGCTTCGCGCCCGGGCGCACGAAGCGGGCGAGCATCGTGAGGAACGGCAGCGGGTCGTCACCCGCGAGCCAGGCCAGCTCCGTCCCGCTCGCCTTCGCCGGCGCGTGCGGCGTCGTATAGCCGCTGCGGCGGTAGGCGAGGAGGGCGGGCAGGTCGATGTTCTCCACGATGTAGCGGTGGCCGGCGCGCTGTTCCCCCTCCGGAACGGGGCGGCCGGTCAGATTCAGGTGCATCGCGCGTACGACGTCCACGCCCGACTCGTTCTCGAAGAGGCGGAACTGGGCGCCCATGCGCGGGTTGAAGTCGAGGAGTTTGTACTGTCCGTCGCGCCGGTCGAAGCGCAGGTCGAGGTCGATGATGCCGCTGAAGCCGATCTGCTTGATGAAACGCGCAGCGAGGTCCGCGAGTTCCGGGTTGTCGACGACGTACGCGTTCGCCGTCATGCCCGCATGCGGCGGCCAGGAGCGGACCTTGACGCCGGTGAAGAGGGCGAGCGGGCTGGAGTCCGCGTCGAAACAGGCGTGCACGATCCAGTCCTCGGCCTCCTCCCTCGGCAGGTACTCCTGGAGGATCACACCGGGTTGCTCGCCCCAGTCGCGGGCAAGGGTGAGCAGGCCCTCCCGGGTAGCGATCCTCGTGGTGCCGTTGACGGCGGGCCGCCGGCGCCGGACGAACGCCTCCCGGTTCTTGGCCACCACCGGGAAGCGGGCCTCGTCCGCGAAGGCGACGATCTCGTCGTACGAGTCCGGGAACGCCGCCGACGGGCTTGCGACGCCGTGCTCCACGCACAGCTCGTGCAGGCCCTGCTTGCTGGCCAGCCGGCGCGGCAGCGCGGGATCGACGCGCGGGAAGAGAAAAGAGCCGGCCAGGTCGTCCTGGTGCTCGGCGATCAGGACGGCGGCTTCTTCGTCCGTCGGAATCAGGACGGTCGGACGGCCGATCCGGCGGCCGATACGGAGCAGCCCCTCCACCAGGTGGCCCGGTTCCTCCGCACCCGTCGTCGGCCAGACGAACGCCCGTTTGAGGTAACGGGAAGAGGCCGCGGGTGTGTAGGGATCCTCGGTGATTGCATACATGGGGACGCCCAGGCGGCCCAGACTGCGGATCGCGCCCACACCGCCGTGGTGCAGCGGATAGTCGCCGAACTTGACGATCAGCCCCGGCACGTCACGGTCCGCCTCGAAAGGCACACCAAAGGTGTTTCCGGCCACGGGTCCCCCCACGTGTCCCCCTTACGGACCGGACCCACCCCGTCCGTGTCCCCCAAAGGACGCTAAGCCGGAATTGCCGCCTCCCACAAGGCTTATTAGGACATTGCGAACTCTTTATACATCACTCGGGCAACCTTTCGAGTACTCCTCGGGGCGCCCCGAGGGGCACTGCCCAAGACGCGCAACTCACCCGTAACGTGTGGCGCGACCACATGGAACGCACCGCCATGCATGGCCCGGATGAGAGCGAGGCAGTACCCCATGCCCCCCTTCGACGTCCCCGAGGGCGACCCCTTCGGTCCGCACAACCTTCCCTATGGCGTGTTCTCGCCCTCCGGCAGCACGGAACGGAGGGTCGGCGTCCGGCTCGGCGACCACGTTCTCGACGCGGGCGCCGCGGCCGCCACCCTCGGCTCGCCGTACGTCTCCCTGCTCGCGCAGCCCACCCTCAACCCCCTGCTGGCCGCCGGGCGCACGGCCTGGTCGGACGTGCGGCGCGCACTGACGGCCTGGATGACCGTGCCCTCGCACCGCTCGGCGATCGAACCGCTGTTCCACCCGCTGCCGTCGGTGACCCTGCACCTGCCCTTCGAGGTCGCGGACTACGTCGACTTCTACGCCTCCGAGAACCACGCCCGGAACGTCGGCCAGATCTTCCGCCCGGACGCCGAGGACTCGCTGACCCCCAACTGGAAGCACCTGCCGATCGGTTACCACGGCCGCTCCGGCACCGTGATCGTGTCGGGCACGGACGTCGTACGGCCGTCCGGGCAGCGCAAGGGCCCCGGCGACCCGGCTCCGGTCTTCGGCCCCTCGATCCGGCTGGACATCGAGGCCGAGGTCGGCTTCGTGGTGGGTGTGCCCTCCGAGCAGGGCAGTCCGGTCGCGCTCGGCGACTTCCGGGAGCACGTGTTCGGACTGTGCCTGCTGAACGACTGGTCGGCGCGGGACATCCAGGCCTGGGAGTACGTCCCGCTCGGCCCGTTCCTCGGCAAGTCCTTCGCCACCTCGGTGTCGGCGTGGATCACCCCGCTGGAGGCGCTGGAGCACGCGCGCGTGGCGCCTCCGGAGCGGACGCACCCACTGCTGCCCTACCTGGACGACGCGGCGCCGGAGATCGAGCCCGGCGGCTACGACCTGCGGATCTCCATCGCCGTCAACGGCCACGTGGTGTCCGAGCCGCCGTTCTCCACCATGTACTGGACCGCCGCCCAGCAGCTCGCCCACATGACGGTGAACGGCGCTTCGTTGCGCACCGGCGACCTGTACGGCTCGGGCACGGTGAGCGGCCCGGCGGAGAACCAGCGCGGCTGCCTGCTGGAGCTGACCTGGAACGGCCGCGACGCGCTCGACCTCCCGGACGGCAAGCGGGCGTTCCTGGAGGACGGGGACGTCGTGACGCTGTCGGCGTGGGCGCCGGGGGCGGACGGGGGCCGGGTCGGCCTCGGCGAGGTCAGCGGGCGTGTGGTGTCGGGGTGACCCGGGAGCTGCAGCAGGCGGTTGTAGCAAGCATTTGACACAAGCCTGCCGGTGACGTCACCTTGTACTCACCGCTTGATACAAGCGGTGAGTACAAGGTGTTCGCTTTTCTCGGGGGTTTGTCATGGCTGATGCCGACCTTGGAACGACCGCTCCGACGTCCCGCGCACCCGTCGACCGCTACGCCCGCTGGACCGGCCTCCTCGTCGGGGCGCTCGCCGCACGCTGGCTGGCGCCGCTCGACCACGGCGACGGAGTCCTGTACGCCATCCCGGCCTTCGGGCTGTGCGCGGTGGCCGGCGTCCTGGCGGGCGACGCGCTGACCCCACCCGCGCGGGGCAGCGTCCGCACGGCCGGGCTCGCGCCGCGCCGCGTCCGCGCCTACGTTCCATTGCGCTTGACCTGGCTGCTCGTCGCACTGGCGGGCGCGCTGGTGGTGCTGCTGGTGGTGGCGGGCATGATCGCCTCACCGGACGACCTCGGGCACGCGGGACGGGCCCTCACCGTGAAGTGCGCGGGTGTGACCCAGTCGGCCGGCCCCTGGCCCGGCGTCCACTACGGCCTTCCGATGCTGGCCTCCTTCGCCGTCGCCACCGCCGCCTGCGGCTGGTCCCTGCGGCGTATCGCCACCCGGCCCGGCGACGAACAGTCCCGCCGCGACCGGTCCCTCGCCGTCGTCGCCGCCTGGGGGCTGGTGGTGTCCACCTCCCTGCTCGGCGCGGCCTCGACGGCGTCCGGCGCGCTGATGAACCTGAGCTGCGACGGGACGGCCGGGACCGTGGCCAACGCGGTCCTGTGGCCCCTGGCCTTGGTCGCGCTGGTGACGGTGCCCTGGACACTGGTCACGGTGTGCTCGCCGCGTGCGTCGTGGGCACGGCGCACGCCCGGCTCCGGTGGCCGCCGGTGGCGGGTCCGCCAGCCGGGCGCGGGGGGCGGCCGGTGGGGGGCTCGCCAGCCGGGTGCGCGTGGCCAACAGTCGGGGGCGCGCCGGACGGGCTCGGGTGGCCGCCGGTGAGCGGCGGGGTCGTGCGGGTCGACACCACCAGCCCTGTCCCGCCGTACGAACAGATCCGCGCCCAGCTCGCCGCTCTGATCACCACCGGCCGCCTGGCGGAGAACGATCGGCTGCCCACGGTGCGGCAGCTGGCGGCCGACCTGGGCCTGGCGGCGGGGACGGTGGCCCGCGCCTACCGCGAGCTGGAGGCTGCGTCCCTGATCCGGACCCGGCGCGGCGCGGGCACCCGGGTGGCCCCGCTGCCGGCACCGGCCGCCCGCCCCGATCCGGCCGAACTCGCCGCGCTGGCCAGGGTGTTCGTGGCGCAGGCGCGGACGCTCGGGGCGACGGAGGACGAGGTCGTCTCGGCGGTGCGGGCGGCGTTGCGGGGGTAGGGGTGGACGGGCGGGGTTCCGGGAGTACGTGCATGCGGCGTTGCGGGAGTAGGAGAGAGCGCTGAGCCGGCGTGCGTGACGCCGGAGGGAGTGCAGGGTGCGAACTGGGGTTGCGCGCGGCGCGAACTCCGGGAGACGCGAGGAGACGCGAACTCGGGGAGGCGCCGAGAAGTCGGGACGAAGCGAGGGGGCAGCCGGAAAGACAGGGTGGATCGAGGGAGCCACCGGGTCTGACGCGATCGGCGCCGGACACCTGACTCGTGCCCCCTGTCCCCGTCATACTGACGGGGACACGCACCCGCACCATGCGGTGTGCCCTCAGTGCATCACCCGCACCACCCGACACCCGCACACCTCTCCGACCAGGAACCGGGGCCCCGGCATGACCGTCTGCCTGCTCCTGCTGAGCGTCGTCGCCCTGACGGCGGCCGTACCGGCGCCCCGCGCGCTGACCCGGGCCGCCTGGCCCGAGCGGGATCCCGTGGTCGCCCTGTGGGTGTGGCAGTGCCTGGTCGCCACGGTCCTGCTGTGCTGTCTGACCGCGCTGGTCCTGGGTGCGGCGGCGGTCTTCCACACCATCCGCGACCACGTGTTCGCCCCCGCGCCGCCCGCCGTCACCGCCGCGTACGACCTCTCCACCGCCCCGGTCTGGGCCGCCGCCCTCACCGTGCTGCTGGCCAGCGGGGCGGCCTGGACGACGGCGATGCTGGCCAGGGAACTCGCCGAGGCCCGCCGGCGCCGTGGCCATGCCCGGGCGCACCTGCGCGAACGCGCGCCCGACCTGCCCGCGGGGCTGCCGGCGGCGCGCGGGCCGATGCTGGTGCTGGAGGACGAGTACCCGGACGCCTGGTGGATGCCGGGGCACCCGCCCCAGCTGGTCGTGACCACCGGGGCGCTGCACCGCCTCACCGACCATCAGCTGGACGCCGTCCTCACTCACGAGCGCGGCCACGCCCGCGCCCACCACGACTGGCTGCTCCATCTGTCCACCGCGCTCGCCACGGGCTTCCCGCGCATCCCGCTCTTCGCCCACTTCTGCGACCAGACGCACCGACTGGTCGAACTGGCCGCCGACGACACGGCCTCCCGCCGCTGCGGCCACCTCACCACCGCCCTGGCCCTGATCGAGCTGAACCAGCACCGCGGGGTCCTGTCCTGCGCCTCCAGCCGCCGCCTCCTCGGCGAACGCGTGGACCGCCTCCTGGAGCCCCCGCCGCGGCTGCTCCGCCGACATCGGGCACTGACGACGACGGTGGCCGCACTGGTGCCGCTGCTCCCGCTGCTCATCACGTTCGCTCCGGGGCTGACGGCCTTGTCCTAAGACCGACGGCCGATTCCCGACGCTTTTCTGAGCCTCTGAACGTCAACACGGAACAGCCGGCCGAGTGGCAGATCTTCCCGACCCACTGACAAAGTCCCAGCTCAGAGCCCTGCCCTACGCCCCCTCACCTGGCGCAACACTCCAGAAACACCCCATTCCCTACCTCGTCGGTATGGTTCCAGCCATGCCACCTGCCGACCGCCCCCGCGACCACGCCGGTCAGGGCGCCGCGACCACCGTCGCCGCCCACCGTGCGCGTCGCCGGCTGCGGGCGGACCGGGCCCGGCAGCTCGCCGACCTGCTGCGCCACCAGCTCCTCACCGGCGCCTTCGGGGACGGCACCCTGCCTCACGAGTCCACCCTCGCCACCGACTACCGCGCCTCCCGCAACACCGTCCGCCAAGCCCTGGACCTGCTCCGCGCGGAGGGCCTGGTGGAGCGGCAGCCAGGAGTCGGCACCGTCGTCGTCGCCCAGAAGTACCCGCACGGACTCGACCGCCTGATGGGCCTCGCGGAAACCCTCCGCGAACACGGCCGCGTCACCAACGAGGTCCGCACGATGGGCCCCGCCCCCGCACCAGCCCCGGTGGCCGAACGCCTCCGCGTCCCGGCCGGCGCCGACGTCCTCTACATCGAGCGTCTGCGCCGCCTGAACGGCCTTCCCCTCTCCCTCGACCTCACCTACATCCCGCTCGACATCGGCACCGCCCTGCTCGGCGCCGACCTGGAGAACACGGATGTCTTCCGCTTGCTGGAAGCCATCACCGACCAGCGCCTCGGCCACGCCGAGATCACCCTGGAGGCGGTGAACGCGGACGCCCACTCCGCCGCCGTGCTCCAAGCCCCGCGCGGCGCCGCCGTGCTGATGCTGGAACGTCTCACCCACCTCGCCGACGGCCGCCCCGTCGACCTGGAATTCATCCGCTTCCGCGGCGACCGCATCACCATGAGCGGCCTCCTGCACCGCGCTGTATAGCCGCCTCTTTTCCTGCCACTGACCCCCTGACCCGTTTCCTGGAGACAGCCATGCCTTTGGCGCCCCAGCGGGCCGACGTGCCCGTGACCATCGACGAGTCGAAGTGCATCGACGGCTGCACGCTCTGCGTGGACATGTGCCCGCTGGACTCCCTCGCCATCGACGAGAGCAGCGGCAAGGCGTACATGCACGTCGACGAGTGCTGGTACTGCGGCCCGTGCGCGGCCCGCTGCCCTACCGGAGCCGTCACGGTCAACATGCCCTACCTGCTCCGCTGACCCTTCCGACCTGCTCCGGCGAGAGGCCGAACCACCATGAAACGCACGGCAGTCGCCCTGTCCACCGCTGCGCTCCTCCTTCCCCTGTCCGCCTGCGGCGGCAGCGCCGAGGCGGGCAGCGGCTCCACGGTCACCGTGACCGTCGGCTACCAGTCCAAGACCATCAACACGGTCACCGCGGGGACCCTGCTCCGCTCACTGGGTTACTTCGAGAAGCAGCTGAACTCCCTGCACGACGGCCACACCTACAAGGTCGACTGGCAGGACTACGCCACCGGCGCCCCGATCACCGCGCAGATGACCGCCGGGAAGATCGACATCGGCTCGATGGGCGACTTCCCGCTCCTGTTGAACGCAGCTCGTGGCAAGCAGCTCGGCCGCCCCACCCACTTGGTGTCGGTCACCGGCTACAACCTGCGCGGCGGCCTCAACACCGTGGTCACCGCCCCGGACTCCAAGCTGTCCTCCTTGAAGGACCTTAAGGGCAAGAAGGTGTCCACGAGCGTCGGCTCCGCCGCCGACGGCACCCTCGTACGGGCTCTGCAGCGCGCCGGCATCGACCCGAACACAGGCGTCTCGAAGCTCAACCAGCAGCCCGCCGTGGGTGCTTCGTCCCTCTCCGCCGGCAGCGTGGACGCGCTGTCGCAGTTCGTCGCCTGGCCGGGCCTACTCGCCTACCAGGGCAAGGCGAAGGCCCTGTACGACGGCGCCCAGCTGAACCTCCCCACCTTCCACGGGGTCACCGCCCTCGAGGACTTCGCACAGCAGCACACGGCCGTCGTGGAGGCCTTCCTCAAGGCACAGGCGCAGGCGACGGACTACCTCAACGACCATCCGGTGACCGCCGCGGAGAAGGTCGCCGAGGCCACCGGCCTGCCCGCCGAGGTCGTCTACCTCTACAACGGTGCGCACGGCATCGCGACCTTCGACCCGGCCGTCAAACCCCAGCTCGTCTCCGCGCTGAAGCAGGACGTCTCCGTCCTCAAGGCCGCCAAGCTCACCGGCGACATCGACGTGGACTCCTTCGTCGACGACCAGTACGTGGAGAAGGCTCTCGGCGCCGGCTACGCCGAGCGGCTCGCCGCCGCGCCCGCACCGGCCGCGAGCGAGGTGTGGGCCAAGGGCGGCGAGAAGACCGTCTCCTTCAAGTCCCCGAAGGAGCTGCTGGCCTACGTGGCCGGGCACCAGGGGGACATCCGCGCCGCCTACGTCCCCGACGCCACCACCGGCACCCTCTGGTTCGCCGACAAGGCAGTCTGGGTGGCCGACGGCGACCAACTGCTGCCCTTCGTGGCCCTGTCGACCGCACAGGCGTACATCGCCGGTCATGACGGCGCCCGTACGGTCTCGTACACCGACGCGCTCGGACGGTCCTCATGACCCGGCGGCCGCTCGCCCGGTATGCGCTACGGGCCGCGTCCCTGGCTGCCGCCCTCGGGCTCTGGCAGCTGCTGACCAGCCTCGACATCGACCTGTGGCTGCGTTTCTCGCAGTTCCCCACGGTCACTGACGTGGCCCGGGCCTTCGCCGACCGGCTCTCCGGGGCCGACTACTGGACCGACCTCACCGACAGCCTCACCCGGATCCTCACCGGTTTCGCCCTGGCGGCCGTCCTCGGTGTGGCGACCGGCGTGCTCGTGGCACGCTCGCGCCTCGCCGAGGACCTTCTCGGCCCGATCCTGGAAGTCATCCGCCCGGTCCCGGCCATCGCCCTCGTCCCCGTCGCGATCCTCCTCTTCCCCTCGAACGAACAGGGCATCGTCTTCATCACCTGCACCGCCGCCTTCTTCCCGGTGCTGGTCTCCACCCGGCACGCGGTCCGGGCGCTCACCCCCGTCTGGGAGGAGGCGGTGCGCACCCTGGGCGGCGGCCGGCTGCGGGTCCTCGGCTCGGTCGTACTGCCGGGTGCGCTGCCCGGCATCTTCGGCGGCCTGTCGGTCGGCATCGGCGTCTCGTGGATCTGCGTGATCTCCGCCGAGATGATCTCCGGACAGTACGGCGTCGGTTACCGCACCTGGCAGGACTACACGGTCTTGAACTACCCGGGCGTCTTCGTCGGCATGGTCACGATCGGTGTCCTCGGCTGGGTCACCTCCACGGCCGTGGAACTCCTCGGCCGACGTCTGACCCGCTGGCTGCCCCGCACCTCGCACCTCCCCGGCGGCCGGCCCCGCACCCCGGCACCCCGTGTCGCCGCCCCAGTCGCCGTGCACGCCGGCGACGACACCGAGCAGCAGTCCGAGGCCCAGCACCAGGGCCACGACGACACCGAGCAGGAGGCGCGCGATGAGCACCTCGTCTGACACGGTCGGGACCGTCGCCGTTGCGGCCACGCCGGCGCAGGAGGGCGTGCACGGCACCCGGCTCACCCTGCGGGCTGCCGTCCTCGGCCGGCCGGACGCCCCGGTCCTGCACGATGTCGGCCTGGACGTGGCGCCCGGCGAGATCCTCACCGTCGTCGGCGCCTCCGGCTGCGGCAAGTCCACGCTGTTGCGCACGCTCGCCGGGCTGCTGTCCCCGCTGGCCGGGGTGGTGGAGCAGGACGGCAGCCCGCTGACCGGACCCTCCGCCGACCGCGCGCTGGTCTTCCAGGAGGACGCGCTGCTGCCTTGGCGCACCCTGCGCGGAAACGTCGAACTCCCACTCGCCATCAGTGGTGTATCGCGTGCGGAACGCCGTGCCCGGGCCGAGTCCTGGCTCGGCCGCGTCGGCCTCAGCGCACAGGCGGGGCAGTTGCCGCACCGCGTGTCCGGTGGGCAGCGCCAACGCGCCCAGTTGGCCCGCGCCTTGGCCGACAGCCCGCGCGCGGTCCTCATGGACGAGCCCTTCGGCGCCCTCGATGCCCAGACCCGCTCCGGCATGCAGGACCTGCTGGTCGAGGTGTTGCGCGGCACGGGTGCCACCGTCGTCTTCGTCACGCACGACGTGGACGAGGCGCTCTTCCTCGGCGACCGTGTCGCCCTCCTCGGCGCCGGCCGCGTGGCCTCCGTACGCGACGTACCGCGCCCGCGCGACCGCGACGCTCTCGACGACCCGGCCCGCGCGGCCCTGCGCCGCGCCGTCCTCTCCTCGCTCGGCACCTGAAAGGCACCCCGGTGACCACCCCCGCGAACGCCCCCGCGCAGACCCCCCTGGAGATCCCCGCCGTCGCCGACGCCGAGGAGCTGACCTGCGACGTCCTCGTCATCGGCGGCGGTACCGCCGGCACCATGGCCGCCCTGACCGCCGCCGAACGCGGCGCGGACGTGCTGCTCCTGGAGAAGGCCCACGTCCGCCACTCCGGCGCGCTCGCCATGGGCATGGACGGCGTCAACAACGCCGTCGTCCCGGGCCGCGCCGAGCCCGACGACTACGTCGCCGAGATCACCCGCGCCAACGACGGCATCGTCGACCAGTCCACCGTCCGCCAGACCGCCACCCGCGGCTTCGCGATGGTCCAGCGGCTGGAGTCGTACGGGGTCAAGTTCGAGAAGGACGAGCACGGGGACTACGCGGTCCGGCAGGTCCACCGCTCGGGCTCGTACGTGCTGCCGATGCCTGAGGGCAAGGACGTCAAGAAGGTCCTGTACCGGCAGTTGCGGCGGCGGGAGATGCGGGAGCGGATCCGTATCGAGAACCGGGTCATGCCGGTCCGTGTGCTGACCTCGCCCGACGACGGGCGGGCCGTGGGCGCCGTCGGCTTCCACACCCGCACCGGTGCCCTCGTCACCGTCCGCGCGGGCGCGGTGATCCTCGCGACCGGCGCCTGCGGCCGCCTGGGCCTGCCCGCCTCCGGCTACCTCTACGGCACCTACGAGAATCCCACCAACGCCGGCGACGGCTACGCCATGGCCTACCACGCCGGCGCCGAGCTGACCGGCATCGAGTGCTTTCAGATCAACCCGCTGATCAAGGACTACAACGGTCCGGCCTGCGCCTACGTCGCCAACCCCTTCGGCGGCTACCAGGTCAACCGGCACGGCGAACGCTTCGTCGACTCCGACTACTGGTCCGGGCAGATGATGGCGGAGTTCGCCGCGGAGGTGGCCAGCGACCGCGGGCCGGTCTACCTGAAGCTCAGCCATCTTCCCGAGGAGTCGGTCTCGGCCCTGGAGTCCATCCTGCACTCCACCGAGCGGCCCACCCGCGGCACCTTCCACGTCGGGCGCGGGCACGACTACCGCACCCACGACGTCGAGATGCACATCTCCGAGATCGGCCTGTGCGGCGGCCACTCCGCCTCCGGCGTCCGTGTCGACGACCACGCCCGCACGACCGTCCCCCGCCTGTACGCCGCCGGCGACCTCGCCTGCGTCCCGCACAACTACATGATCGGCGCGTTCGTCTTCGGTGACCTCGCGGGTGCGGACGCCGCCCAGTACACGGCGTACGACGGAGAGCTTCCCGCGGACCAGGTGCGCGAGGCGCACGAACTGATCTACCGCCCGCTGCGCAACCCGGACGGCCCGCCGCAGGCCCAGGTCGAGTACAAGCTGCGTCGCTTCGTGAACGACTACGTGGCACCGCCCAAGTCCGGCGCCCGCCTCTCCCTCGCCCTGGAGTCCTTCGAGCGGATGCGCGCCGACATCGCCGCGATGGGCGCCCGCACCCCGCACGAGCTGATGCGCTGCGCCGAGGTCACCTTCATCCGCGACTGCGCGGAGATGGCCGCCCGTGCCTCCCTCGCCCGTACCGAGTCCCGCTGGGGGCTCTATCACGACCGCATCGACCACCCCCGGCGCGACGACGCCTCCTGGTTCCACCACCTCGATCTGCACAAGTCCCCCTCTGGCGCGATGGAGTTCACGGCCCGTCCCGTGGCTCCCTATCTGGTCCCGGTCGAGGGCTTCGCCCCGGCCGGCGGCCCCTCCCGGCGACTGGGCAAGGTCCGTCCCGAGGACGTCGCCACGGCCGGCCCCCGCGACGTGGCACCGGTCGCGGCCGGACCGACGTCCACCCGGGCCGCCGGAGCCCTGGACCCGAGCGGAACCGCGGGCACCGCGTCGCCCCGGCTCCTGGAGCTGCTGGAGCTGGCCGAGGAGGAGCCCGAACTCGCCTCCCTGAGGCCCTATTTGTCCGACCCCGACCCTGCGGTCCGCCGTACGGCCGTCTCGGTCCTCACCGAGACCGTCCCGCCCGGCACCGGGCAGGCCCTGGCCGGTGCCCTCGCCGACCCCGACGCCGAGGTCCGCGCCGCCGCCGCGGCCTCACTGCGCGAACTCGTCGAGACCCTGCCGTCCGAACCCGCCCTGGGCACCGCCCTCATCAGTGCGCTCTCCGAGGCAGACCCGGTGGTCCGCGCCGCCGCCCTCGACGTGCTGCGCGCCCTGCGGCTGGGCGAAGCCGGCGTGTTCGCCGCCGCGCTGGACGACCCCGATGTCTCCGTCCGCATCGAGGCCGTACGCGCCCTCGTCTCGGTCGACGCCGCCGAACCGCTGACGGGCGCGGCGGACGATCCCTCCCGGGAGGTCCGGGTCACCGTGGCCAAGGCACTGGCCGCCGTCAGCCCGGCGCCTCTGGACCCGCAGGCCCGGGACCTGCTCACCCGCACCCTGGACCGGCTCACCGAGGACGCCGACCCTCTGGTGCGCGGTGCCGCGCTGGGAGCGCTGGCCACGGCCGGCTGCCCGGCGCCGCTCGCCGCCCGTGCCGTGGCCGCCCTGTCCGACCCGGCGTGGCAGGTCCGCTCCGGTGCCGCCACCGCGCTGTCGGTCGTGCCGGCCGCCACGGCTGTCCCCGCCCTCGCCAAGGCTCTCGCCGATCCGAACGCCGACGTACGCAAGGCCGCGGTCCTGGCCCTGACCCGGCACCACTCCACGGAGGAGGCCCGCGCGGCCCTGGCCACGGCCACGACCGACTCCGACGCGGACGTCAGGGCGTATGCGGCACGGGGGCTGTGACGATCCCCCGCATCGCCTCAGGCAGAGCACCCAAGGAGGTGACGGTGCCTCCAAGGGCTCCGGCGCCCTAAATCCAGTCGTCCGGCTCGGGCTCGTCCCCCTGCTCGGGCCACAGGTCCTCCGGTGACTCGCCGGGCGCGGGCGCACTCCCGCCCGCCGGTGCGGCACCGGCCGCCGAGCCAGGGCCATCCGCCGAGCCAGGGCCGTCCAGGGAGCTGAGCACCTCGAGCACACCCTCCCCGTACGTCGCCAGCTTCTTCTCGCCGACCCCGTTCACCGTGCCCAGCTCCCGCACCGAGCCGGGCCGACGGGTGACGATCTCCCGCAGGGTGGCGTCGTGGAAGATGACGTACGCCGGGACGCCCTGCTCCCGGGCCTGTTCGGCGCGCCAGGCGCGCAGGGCCTCGAAGGCGGGGAGCAGCTCGTCGGGCAGCTCGGCCGCGACGGCCTTGGCCTTGCGGTCGCCCCGGCCTGAGGCGCCCGAACCCGACCGGGAGGCGGCCGGCTTCCTCGGCTCCTTGCGCAGCGGCACCTCCCGCTCCCGCCGCAGCACCGTGCCGCTCGCTTCGGTGAGCACCAGCGTGCCGTACTCGCCCTCGACCGCGAGCAGCCCCTGGGCAAGCAGCTGCCGGACGACGCCCCGCCACTCGCCCTCGGCGAGATCCTGGCCGATGCCGAACACGGACAGCTGGTCGTGGTCGAACTGGATCACCTTGCCGGTGCGCTTGCCGAGCAGGATGTCGACGATCTGCAGGGCCCCGAACTTCTGCCCGCGCTCCCGCTGCAGCCGTACCACCGTCGACAGGACCTTCTGCGCGGCGATCGTGCCGTCCCAGGTCTCCGGCGGGGTGAGGCAGGTGTCGCAGTTGCCGCACCCCGTGGCGGTGGGATCCTGCCCGAAGTAGGCCAGCAGCTGGCCGCGCCGGCACCGGGCGGTCTCGCAGAGGGCGAGCATGGCGTCGAGGTGGGCGGCCGCCCGCCGGCGGAACGCCTCGTCGCCCTCGCCGGACTGGATCAGCTTGCGCTGCTGGATGACGTCGTTGAGGCCGTAGGCCATCCAGGCGGTGGAGGGCAGGCCGTCACGGCCCGCGCGGCCCGTCTCCTGGTAGTAGCCCTCGATCGACTTGGGCAGGTCCAGGTGGGCGACGAACCGCACGTCCGGCTTGTCGATGCCCATGCCGAAGGCGATGGTCGCGACCACGACCAGGCCGTCCTCGCGCAGGAACCGGGACTGGTGCGCCGCGCGCGTGCCGGCGTCCAGGCCCGCGTGGTAGGGCACTGCCTCGATGCCGTTGGCGCTCAGGAACTCGGCCGTCCGTTCCACCGAGTTACGGGAGAGGCAGTACACGATGCCGGCATCGCCCGCGTGTTCCTCACGCAGGAAGGCGAGCAGTTGCTTCCTGGGGTCGGCCTTGGGCACGATCCGGTACTGGATGTTGGGCCGGTCGAAGCTGGCGACGAAGTGGCGGGCCGTCGGCAGGTTCAGCCGCTGGGTGATCTCCTGGTGGGTGGCGTGTGTGGCGGTGGCCGTGAGGGCGATCCGGGGGACGTCCGGCCAGCGCTCGCCGAGTAGGGAGAGGCTCAGGTAGTCGGGGCGGAAGTCGTGGCCCCACTGGGACACGCAGTGCGCCTCGTCGATCGCGAAGACGGAGATCTTGCCACGCGAGAGCAGGCCGAGCGTGGCTTCCACCCGCAGCCGCTCCGGGGCCAGGTACAGCAGGTCAAGTTCTCCCGCGAGGAACTCGGCCTCGACCACGCGTCGCTCGTCGAAATCCTGCGTGGAGTTGATGAACCCGGCCCGCACACCGAGGGCGCGCAGGGCGTCCACCTGGTCCTGCATCAGCGCGATCAGCGGCGAGATCACCACGCCCGTACCGGCTCTGACCAGGGACGGGATCTGGTAGCACAGCGACTTGCCGCCGCCGGTCGGCATGAGGACCAGGGCGTCTCCGCCCGCCACCAGATGCTCGATGATCGCTTCCTGCTCGCCGCGGAAGGCCTCGTATCCGAAGACCCGGTGCAGTGTGGCCAGCGCCTCGCTCGCGGCCGCGCCCGGCCCCTCGGTCACCTTTGGCATCTCGCTGATCCCGCCCGTCGCGCCCATCGTCCTGTCCCCCGTGTCCCGTCCCCCGTGCGTCGTCCCTCGACCACTGCGTCCACGATAGGCGCCCGCGCCGACAGTGCCGGACGTTGTCCACAGGCACGGGTGACTTGTCGTATCAACGCGCCGAAGGTTTCCCGCACGGTCGGCCCTCGCGCCCGCCGCGCCCCGTCGAGCGCTGTCGAAACGCGACCGCTCAACCCATTGGGCGCCTCTGGGTGGCCGCCTCCCCTCGTCCGGGGCCAGGCTGCTGGAGCGGGCCGGGAGGAGCCCGCACGCCGACGGATCGCACCCCACGCCCCGATCCCGCCCGTGCCTGCCCCTAGGAGCCCCACCTCATGATCGCTCGCCACGCCGGAGCCGCCCTCGCCCTCGTCTCGGCCCTCGCCGTGCCCTCATCCGTACCCGCCCACGCCACCGGCCGTGCGCCTTTCACCGACCCGCAGCTGATCACGGCGTACTCCGCAACGGTGCAGTACCGCTACGCCCCGCTCGCGACCGCCGACGGCTACGAGCCGCACCTGTGTCTGGCCCGCTCCCAGGGCGGCATGGGCTTCCACTACTTCAACGAGTCCCGCTTCGGCTCCCTGGACCCGGCAAAGCCCGCCGGGCTGCTCTACGAGGACACCGGCAACGGCGAGCGGCGCCTCGTCGGCGTGGAGTGGGTGGTCCCCGCCACGGGGAAGAACATGGAGCGCCCGCGCCTGTTCGGGCACGGCTTCCAGGGCCCGATGCCCGGCCACTACCCGGGCATGCCCACCCACTACGACCTGCACGTATGGCTCTACAAGAAGAACCCCAGCGGACTCTTCGCCCAGTGGAACCCGAACGTGAAGTGCCCGTCCTCGGCCATGCGGGGCTCAGCGGGCCGCTGACGTGCGACGGCCCCGGCTCCTCGCCCGGAGGAATCGGGGCCGCACTGCTGTGACGCAGGCCTCAGCGCACGAACACTCCGGCCTGGCTCGCCAGGTTCAGGAAGTACTGCGGCGCCACACCGAGGACCAGCGTGACCGCCACACCCATGGCGATCGCCGCCATGGTCAGCGGCGACGGCACGGCCACCGTCGGTCCCTCCGGCTTCGGCTCGCTGAAGAACATCAGCACGATCACTCGGATGTAGAAGAACGCGGCGATCGCCGAGGAGATCACACCGACCACGACCAGAGGAGCCGCGCCGCCGTCCGCCGCCGCCTTGAACACGGCGAACTTCCCTGCGAAGCCGGAGGTCAGCGGGATACCGGCGAAGGCCAGCAGGAACACCGCGAACACGGCCGCCACCAGCGGTGAACGGCGGCCGAGCCCGGCCCACTTGGACAGGTGGGTCGCCTCGCCGCCCGCGTCGCGCACGAGCGTGACGACCGCGAAGGCGCCGATCGTCACGAACGAGTACCCGGCCAGGTAGAACAGGACGGACGACACGCCGTCCTTCGAGGTCGCGATGACACCCGCGAGGATGAATCCCGCGTGCGCGATGGACGAGTACGCCAGCAGTCGCTTGATGTCGGTCTGCGTGATCGCGACGATCGCACCGCCCAGCATGGTGATGATCGCCACCGCCCACATGACCGGCCGCCAGTCCCAGCGCATGCCGGGCAGGACGACGTACAGCAGGCGCAGCAGCGCGCCGAACGCCGCCACCTTCGTCGCCGCGGCCATGAAGCCGGTCACCGGGGTGGGCGCGCCCTGGTAGACGTCGGGCGTCCACATGTGGAACGGCACCGCGCCCACCTTGAACAGCAGGCCCATCACGATCAGGGCGCCACCGAGCAGCAGCAGCGCGTCGTTGCCCATGGTTCCGGCGAGCGCCGGGTCGATGTTGGTGACCGTGCCGTCGACGACCTGCGCGATGCGCGCGTACGACACCGAGCCCGCGTAGCCGTACAGCAGGGCGATGCCGAACAGCGTGAACGCCGAGGCGAACGCGCCGAGCAGGAAGTACTTGACCGCGGCCTCCTGCGACATCAGCCGCTTGCGGCGGGCCAGCGCGCACAGCAGGTACAGCGGCAGGGAGAGGACCTCCAGGGCCACGAACAGCGTCAGCAGGTCGTTGGCCGAGGGGAACACCAGCATGCCGGCGATCGCGAAGAGCAGCAGCGGGAAGACCTCGGTGGTGGTGAACCCGGCCTTCACCGCGGCTTTCTCGCTGTCGCTGCCCGGTACGGACGCGGCCTGCGCGGCGAAGGAGTCGACCCGGTTGCCGTGTGCCACCGGATCCAGGCGCCGCTCGGCGAAGGTGAACAGGCCGACCAGACCGGCCAGCAGGATCGTGCCCTGAAGGAACAGGGCCGGTCCGTCGACCGCGATCGCGCCCATGGCCGCGATGTGCGCCTTCGTGGTGCCGTACCCGTCGGCCGCCAGCGCGACGACCGCGGCGAACGCGGCACAGAGCGCCACGGCGGAAACGAACACCTGCGCGTAGTAGCGGGACCTGCGCGGAACGAAGGCCTCGATGAGCACCCCGACCAGCGCCGCGCCCGCGACGATCAAGGTCGGCGACAATTGCCCGTATTCGATCTTCGGCGCCGGGATCTTCGCGATCGGCTCGGCTGCGGTTGTCCACAGGCTGTGGACGGCTGTTGCGCTCACTTGGCCGCCTCCACCGAGGGCTTGGGGTCGGTCTTGTGTACGTCGGACATGGTCTGTTTGACCGCCGGGTTGACGATGTCCGTGACGGGCTTCGGGTAGACGCCCAGGAAGATCAGCAGCACGATCAGCGGGGCGACGACCATCAGCTCGCGCGCGCGGAGGTCGGGCATCGCCGAGACCTCGGGCTTCACCGGGCCCGTCATCGTGCGCTGGTACAGCACGAGGGTGTAGAGCGCGGCGAGGACGATGCCGAAGGTGGCGATGATGCCGATCACCGGGTAGCGCGCGAACGTGCCGACCAGGACCAGGAACTCACTCACGAACGGCGCGAGTCCGGGGAGCGAGAGGGTGGCGAGACCGCCGATCAGGAAGGTGCCGGCCAGCACCGGGGCGACCTTCTGCACACCGCCGTAGTCGGCGATGAGCCGAGAGCCGCGCCGGGAGATCAGGAAGCCGGCGACCAGCATCAGCGCGGCCGTGGAGATGCCGTGGTTGACCATGTAGAGCGTGGCGCCGGACTGGCCCTGGCTGGTCATCGCGAAGATGCCCATGATGATGAAGCCGAAGTGCGAGATCGACGCGTAGGCCACCAGGCGCTTGATGTCCCGCTGGCCGACGGCGAGCAGTGCGCCGTAGACGATGCTGATGAGCGCCAGTACGAGGATGACGGGCGTGGCCCACTTGCTGGCCTCCGGGAACAGCTGGAGGCAGAAGCGGAGCATCGCGAAGGTGCCCACCTTGTCGACGACCGCGGTGATGAGGACGGCGACCGGAGCGGTGGACTCCTGCATGGCGTTGGGCAGCCAGGTGTGCAGCGGCCACAGCGGTGCCTTCACCGCGAAGGCGAAGAAGAAGCCGAGGAACAGCCAGCGCTCGGTACTGGTCGCCATGTGCAGCGAGCCGTTGGCGCGCGCCTGCGCGATCTCCGTGAGCGAGAAGTTCCCCGCGACCACATAGAGGCCGATCACCGCGGCCAGCATGATCAGACCACCGGCGAGGTTGTAGAGCAGGAACTTCACCGCCGCGTACGTCCGCTGCGTGGAGGCCGCTTCCTCGCCGTGCTCGTGGGCACGGTCCCCGAAGCCGCCGATGAGGAAGTACATCGGGATGAGCATGGCTTCGAAGAAGATGTAGAAGAGGAAGACGTCGGTGGCCTCGAAGGAGATGATCACCATCGCCTCGACGGCCAGGATCAGCGCGAAGAAGCCCTGGGTGGGCCGCCAGCGGCGGCTGCCGGTCTCCAGCGGGTCGGCGTCGTGCCAGCCGGCGAGGATCACGAACGGGATCAGCAGCGCGGTCAGGGCGACGAGCGCCACCGCGATGCCGTCGACACCCACCTCGTACCGCACCCCGAAGTCCTTGATCCAGGCATGGGATTCGGTGAGCTGGTAGCGGGCGCCGTCCGGATCGAAGCGGACCAGGACAGTGATCGCCAGGGCGAGCGTGGCGAGCGAGACCAGCAGCGCCAGCCATTTGGCGGCGGTGCGCTGCCTGGCCGGTACGGCGGCCGTGGCGACCGCCCCGATGGCCGGGAGCACCGCCGTCGCTGTCAGCAGAGGAAAGGACATCGGTATCAGACCGCCCTCATCAGCAGGGTCGCGGCGACCAGGAGGGCCGCACCGCCGAACATCGAGACCGCGTAGGAGCGGGCGAAGCCGTTCTGGATCCGGCGCAGCCGCCCGGACAAGCCGCCGAAGCCGGCTGCCGTGCCGTTGACGACGCCGTCGACCAGGGTGTGGTCGAGGTACACCAGGGAGCGCGTGAGGTGCTCGCCGCCGCGTACCAGGACGACGTGGTTGAAGTCGTCCTGGAGCAGGTCGCGGCGGGCGGCCCGGGTGAGCAGCGAGCCGCGCGGGGCGACGGCCGGGACGGGCCTGCGCCCGTACTGCGCCCAGGCGATGCCGACGCCGATGACCAGGCACACCATGGTCGCGCCGGTGACCGCTGCCGCACTGAGCGGCGAGTGGCCCTCACTGTGGCCGGTGATCGGCTCCAGCCAGTTCAGGAACCGGTCGCCGATGCTGAACAGACCGCCGGCGAAGACCGATCCGAACGCGAGCACGATCATCGGAATCGTCATGACCCTGGGCGACTCGTGCGGGTGCGGCTCGTTGCCGTTCTCGTCGGGCTGCCAGCGCTTCTCTCCGAAGAACGTCATCAGCATCACGCGCGTCATGTAGAAGGCGGTGATGGCCGCGCCCAGCAGGGCCGCGCCGCCGAGGATCCAGCCCTCGGTGCCGCCCTTGGCGAAGGCCGCCTCGATGATCTTGTCCTTGGAGAAGAAACCGGACAGGCCCGGGAAACCGATGATGGCGAGGTAGCCGAGGCCGAAAGTGATGAAGGTGACGGGCATGTACTTCCGCAGGCCGCCGTACCTGCGCATGTCGACCTCGTCGTTCATGCCGTGCATGACGGAACCCGCACCGAGGAACAGCCCGGCCTTGAAGAAGCCGTGCGTGACCAGGTGCATGATCGCGAAGACGTAGCCGATGGGGCCCAGCCCGGCGGCCAGCACCATGTAGCCGATCTGCGACATGGTCGAGCCGGCCAGCGCCTTCTTGATGTCGTCCTTCGCGCAACCGACGATCGCACCGAAGAGGAGCGTGACGGCTCCGACCACGGTGACGGCGAGCTGGGCGTCCGGGGCCGCGTTGAAGATGGCTCCCGAGCGGACGATCAGGTACACGCCCGCGGTCACCATCGTGGCCGCGTGGATGAGGGCCGAGACCGGGGTCGGGCCTTCCATCGCGTCCCCGAGCCAGGACTGCAGCGGCACCTGGGCGGACTTGCCGCACGCGGCGAGCAGGAGCATCAGGGCGATGGCGGTGAGCTTGCCCTCGGAGGCGTCGCCGACGTGGCTGAAGACGGGCCCGAAGGCGAAGGACCCGAAGGTCGTGAACATCAGCATGATCGCGATCGACAGGCCCATGTCGCCGACGCGGTTGACGAGGAAGGCCTTCTTCGCCGCCGTGGCCGCGCTGGGCTTGTGCTGCCAGAAGCCGATCAGCAGGTAGGAGGCGAGACCGACGCCCTCCCAGCCGACGTACAACAGCAGGTAGTTGTCGGCGAGAACGAGCAGCAGCATCGCCGCGAGGAACAGGTTCAGGTAGCCGAAGAAGCGGCGGCGGCGCTCGTCGTGCGCCATGTACCCGACCGAGTACAGGTGGATCAGCGAGCCGACGCCGGTGATCAGCAGGACGAAGGTCATCGACAGCTGGTCGAGGCGGAAGGTGACGTCCGCCTGGAAGCTCTCGACCGGGATCCACGTCCACAGGTGCTGCGTCAGGGTGCGTTGGTCGGCGTCCTTGCCGAGCAGGTCGGTAAAGAGGATCAGGCCGAACACGAAGGAGGTGGCCGACAGGAGTGTGCCGACCCAGTGGCCGACGGCGTCCAGCCGCCGGCCGCCGACCAGGAGGACGGCCGCTCCGAGCAGGGGCGCCGCGATGAGCAGCGCGATCAGGTTCTCCACGATTCTTCCGACCCCTTACAACTTCATCAGGCTGGCGTCGTCGACCGAGGCCGAGTGGCGGGTACGGAACAGCGACACGATGATCGCGAGGCCCACCACGACCTCCGCGGCGGCGACGACCATCGTGAAGAAGGCGATGATCTGGCCGTCGAGGTTGCCGTGCATCCGGGAGAAGACGACGAACGCGAGGTTGCAGGCGTTGAGCATCAGCTCGATGCACATGAACACGACGATCGCGTTGCGCCTGATCAGCACTCCGGTCGCGCCGATGGTGAACAACAGGGCCGCGAGGTAGAGGTAGTTGACGGGGTTCACTTCGACGCCTCCTCGGCCCGCTTGAAGTTCGCCGGCCCGATCTCCGTGCGCTCCAGGCGCTCCTCCGCGCGCTGTTCCAGGGCGCGGAGGTCGTTGAGCGCCTCGGCGGACACGTCACGGATCTGGCCGCGCTCGCGCAGCGTCTTGTTGACGGTCAGCTCGGACGGGGTGCCGTCAGGAAGCAGGCCCGCGACGTCCACGGCGTTGTGCCGGGCGTAGACACCGGGGGCGGGCAGCGGCGGCAGGTGCTTGCCCTCGCGGACGCGCTGCTCGGCCAGCTCGCGCTGGGTCTTGGCGCGCTCGGTGCGCTCGCGGTGGGTGAGCACCATGGCGCCGACGGCGGCCGTGATCAGCAGGGCGCCGGTGATTTCGAAGGCGAACACGTACTTGGTGAAGATGAGGGCGGCGAGGCCCTCCACATTGCCGTTCGCGTTCGCCTGGCCCGTGCCGTTGAACTCCTTCAGGGAGGCGTTCCCGATGCCCGCAAAGAGCAGGACGCCGAAGCCGACCCCGCACACAAGGGCCAGCCAGCGCTGGCCCTTGATGGTCTCCTTGAGCGAGTCCGCGGCCGTGACGCCGACGAGCATCACCACGAACAGGAACAGCATCATGATCGCGCCGGTGTAGACGACGATCTGCACGATCCCGAGGAAGTAGGCGCCGTTGGCCAGGTAGAACACGGCCAGGATGATCATGGTCCCGGCGAGACAGAGCGCGCTGTGCACGGCCTTCTTCATGAAGACGGTACACAGGGCGCCGATCACCGCGACCGTGCCGAGGACCCAGAACTGGAAGGCCTCACCGGTGGAGGTGCTGTAGGCGGCGAGCTGCGCGCTCATACGTCCACCTCCTCTTCCTCGGGCTTCTCGCCCTTGGAGACGGCCACCTGCTGTACGGTCCCCGGCGCCGCCTCCGTCACCAGGCCCCGGTAGTAGTCCTGCTCGTCCGTCCCCGGGAAGATCGCGTGGGGCGTGTCGACCATGCCGTCTTCGAGGCCGGCGAGCAGCTGCTCCTTGGTGTAGATGAGGTTGGCGCGACTGGAGTCGGCCAGTTCGAACTCGTTGGTCATCGTCAGCGCGCGCGTGGGGCACGCCTCGATGCACAGCCCGCACAGGATGCAGCGGGCGTAGTTGATCTGGTAGACGCGGCCGTACCGCTCGCCCGGGGAGTAGCGCTCCTCGTCGGTGTTGTCGGCGCCCTCCACATAGATGGCGTCCGCGGGGCAGGCCCAGGCGCACAGCTCGCAGCCGACGCACTTCTCCAGGCCGTCCGGATGGCGGTTGAGCTGGTGCCGTCCGTGGAACCGCGGAGCCGTGGTCTTCTGCTGCTCCGGGTACTGCTCGGTCAGCCGCTTCTTGAACATGGCCTTGAAGGTCACGCCGAAGCCGGCCACGGGATTCTGGAAACCGGGCTTGGTCTCCTTGGGCTCCTCAGCCATCGGACGCCTCCTTTCCATCCGAAGATCCGTCACTGACAGTGTCCGACCCGCCACTGACAATCAGCTCCCGCTCGCTGCGCGGGCGGCGCCTGGGCACCGGCGACAGCTCCTGTCCGGGCAGCGGCGGTACGGGGAATCCGCCCGCCATCGGGTCGAATCCGGGCGGCTGAGCGGTGGGCTGCTCGGCCGTCTTGGCCTTCTCGCGGAACATATCGGCGACGAAGGAGATCAGCAGCAGGGCGAGGACGCCGCCGCCGACGTAGAGGGCGATGTCGGCGAAGTCGTAGTTCTCGTTGCGCAGGGCCCGCACCGTCGCGACGAGCATCAGCCACGCCACCGAGACCGGGATGAGGACCTTCCAGCCGAGCTTCATCAGCTGGTCGTAGCGCACGCGCGGGAGCGAGCCGCGCAGCCAGATGAAGAAGAACAGCAGCAACTGGACCTTGAGGACGATCCAGAGCATCGGCCACCAGCCGTGGTTCGCACCCTCCCAGAAGGAGCTGATCGGCCACGGGGCACGCCAGCCGCCCAGGAACAGGGTGGCCGACACGGCCGAGACCGTCACCATGTTCGCGTACTCGGCGAGCATGAACAGTGCGAACTTGATGGACGAGTACTCGGTGTTGAAGCCGCCGACCAGGTCGCCCTCGGACTCCGGCATGTCGAAGGGGGCGCGGTTGGTCTCGCCGACCATCGTGACGATGTAGAGGATGAAGGAGACCGGCAGCAGCAGGATGTACCAGCGGTCATGCTGCTGTTCGACGATCGTCGACGTCGACATAGAGCCCGAGTAGAGGAACACGGACGCGAACGCGGCGCCCATGGCGATCTCGTACGAGATCATCTGCGCGCACGAGCGGAGGCCGCCGAGCAGCGGGTAGGTGGATCCGGAACTCCAACCCGCGAGGACGATGCCGTAGATGCCGACCGAGGCGACCGCGAGGATGTAGAGCATCGCGATCGGCAGGTCGGTGAGCTGCATCGTGGTGCGGTGGCCGAAGATCGAGATCTCGTTGTCGGCCGGGCCGAAGGGAATCACTGCGATCGCCATGAAGGCCGGAACGGTGGCGACGATCGGCGCGAGGATGTAGACCGCCTTGTCCGCGCGCTTGACGACGAGGTCTTCCTTGAGCATCAGCTTGATGCCGTCGGCGAGCGACTGGAGCATGCCCCAGGGGCCGTGCCGGTTGGGGCCGATGCGCAGCTGCATCCAGGCGACGACCTTGCGCTCCCAGACGATGGCGAACAGCACGGACACCAGCAGGAAGGCGAAGCAGAAGACCGCCTTGACGACGACCAGCCACCAGGGGTCGCGGCCGAACAGCGAGAGGTCTTCAGCGGCAAGGTACGGGTTCATGCCTCCACCTCCTTGGGGGCCTCTTCGGCGAGTGCCGCCGGGCCGATGCGGACGAGGGAGCCGGGCTGCGCGCCGGTGTCGGAGGCGACGCCCGTGCCGGCGGAGTTCAGCGGGAGCCAGACCACGCGATCGGGCATCGCGGTGACCTGAAGCGGGAGTTCGGTCGTGCCGGCCGGTCCGGTGACGGCGAGGACGTCGCCGTCCTTGACGCCGGCCTCGGCGGCCGTCGCCGCGGACACGCGCGCGCGTGCGGCGTGCCGGGTGCCGGCGAGCGCCTCGTCGCCCTCCTGGAGGACTCCCTGGTCGAGCAGGAGCCGGTGCCCGGCGAGTACGGCCTCGCCCACGGCGGGGCGGGGCAGTGCGCCCGCCGTCTCCATGGGCTCGGAGGCGCGCGGTCCGTCCCAGGCGCCGAGCCGGTCGATCTCCGCGCGCGCGGTGCGCAGATCCGGCAGGCCCAGGTGGACGTCCATGGCGTCGGCCAGCATCTGCAGCACGCGCCCGTCGGTCGGGGCGAGGCGGCGGGTCATCTGGTCGGGCTTGAGAGCGGCCTCGAAGAAGCGGACCCTGCCCTCCCAGTTGAGGAAGGTGCCCGCCTTCTCGGCGACCGCGGCGACCGGCAGGACGACGTCGGCGTGCTTGGTGACCTCGCTGGGCCGCAGTTCCAGCGACACCAGGAAGCCGACGCTGTCGAACGCCTCACGCGCGCGTGCCGGGTCAGGCAGGTCGGCGGCCTCGACACCGGCGACCACCAGCGCGGACAGTTCACCGGTGGCGGCGGCCTCGATGATCTGGTTCGTGTCGCGGCCGTAGCGCAACGGCAGTTCGGCGAGCCCCCAGACGGCGGCGACCTCCTCCCGCGCGCGCGGGTCGGTCGCCGGGCGGCCGCCCGGCAGCAACGACGGCAGCGCGCCCACCTCGATGGCACCGCGCTCTCCCGCCCGCCGCGGGATCCACACCAGCTGCGCGCCGGTGGCGACCGCCGCGCGTGCGGCGGCCGTGAGCCCGCCGGGCACTGCGGCGAGCCGTTCTCCTACGACGATCACCGCACCCTGGGCGCGCAGGGCCTCGGCGGCCTTCGTACCGGGCTCCTCCAGGCCGAAGCCGCTCCCGAGGGCGTCCAGCCACTCGGTCTCGGTGCCGGGAGCGGCCGGCAGCAGCGTGCCGCCCGCCTTCTCCAGACCGCGGGTGGCGTACGTGGCCAGCGCGAACACCTGCTGCTTGTGCTTCCGCCAGGCCTTGCGCAGCCGCAGGAAGACGCCGGGCGCCTCCTCCTCCGCCTCGAACCCGACGAGCAGGACGGCGGGCGCCTTCTCCAGGGAGGTGTACGTGACGCCCGTACCGTCGAGGTCACGGCCGCGGCCGGCCACCCGGGCCGCCAGGAAGTCGGTCTCCTCGCCGCTGTGCACGCGCGCGCGGAAGTCGATGTCGTTCGTGTCGAGCGCCACGCGCGCGAACTTGCTGTACGCGTAGGCGTCCTCGACGGTCAGCCGGCCGCCGGTGAGTACACCGGCCCGGGAGCGGGCGGCGGCGAGCCCGCGCGCGGCGGCCTCCAGCGCCTCCGGCCAGGAGGCGGGCTCCAGAACGCCCTCGGCGTTGCGCACGAGCGGGGTGTCGAGGCGGTCCTTGAGCTGCGCGTACCGGAACGCGAAGCGTCCCTTGTCGCAGATCCACTCCTCGTTGACCTCGTGGTCGTCGGCGGCGAGCCGCCGCATGACCTTGCCGCGCCGGTGGTCGGTGCGGGTCGCGCAGCCGCCGGAGCAGTGCTCGCACACCGACGGCGAGGAGACGAGGTCGAAGGGGCGGCTGCGGAAACGATAGGCCGCCGAGGTGAGCGCGCCGACCGGGCAGATCTGGATGGTGTTCCCGGAGAAGTACGACTCGAACGGGTCGCCCTCGCCGGTGCCGACCTGCTGGAGCGCGCCGCGTTCGAGCAGCTCGATCATCGGGTCGCCCGCGATCTGGTTGGAGAAGCGGGTGCAGCGGGCGCACAGCACGCACCGCTCGCGGTCGAGCAGCACCTGCGTGGAGATCGGGACGGGCTTCTCGTACGTCCGCTTGCGGCCTTCGAAGCGGGACTCCGCGTTGCCGTGCGACATGGCCTGGTTCTGCAGCGGGCACTCGCCGCCCTTGTCGCAGACCGGGCAGTCCAGCGGGTGGTTGATGAGCAGCAGCTCCATCACGCCGTGCTGCGCCTTCTCGGCGGCCGGGGAGGTGAGGTGAGTCTTCACCACCATTCCGTCCGTACACGTGATCGTGCAGGACGCCATCGGCTTGCGCTGGCCCTCGACCTCGACGATGCATTGGCGGCAGGCGCCGGCCGGGTCCAGTAGGGGGTGGTCACAGAAGCGGGGGATCTCGATGCCGAGTTGCTCGGCGGCCCGGATGACCAGGGTGCCCTTGGGCACGCTGAGTTCGGCGCCGTCGATCGTCAGCGTGACGAGGTCTTCCGGCGGGACCGCCGCCTCTCCTCCTCCTGAGGGAGCACTGGTGGTCACGGTCATGCGTTCACCTCCGGGCGGTCCGCCCAGGCCGTCGACTTGGCCGGGTCGAAGGGGCAGCCCCGGCCGGTGATGTGCTGCTCGTACTCCTCGCGGAAGTACTTCAGCGAGGAGAAGATCGGTGAGGCCGCGCCGTCGCCGAGGGCGCAGAAGGACTTGCCGTTGATGTTGTCGGCGATGTCGTTCAGCTTGTCGAGGTCGGACATGACGCCCTTGCCTGCCTCGATGTCCCGCAGCAACTGCACCAGCCAGTACGTCCCTTCGCGGCACGGTGTGCACTTGCCGCAGGATTCGTGGGCGTAGAACTCGGTCCAGCGGGTCACCGCCCGCACCACGCAGGTCGTCTCGTCGAAGCACTGCAGGGCCTTCGTGCCGAGCATGGAACCCGCGGCGCCCACTCCTTCGTAGTCGAGAGGGACGTCGAGGTGCTCGTCGGTGAACATCGGCGTCGAGGAGCCGCCCGGCGTCCAGAACTTGAGACGGTGCCCGGGCCGCATTCCGCCGCTCATGTCGAGGAGCTGGCGGAGCGTGACACCGAGCGGTGCCTCGTACTGGCCGGGGCTCGCGACGTGGCCGCTGAGCGAGTAGAGCGTGAAGCCGGGCGACTTCTCGCTCCCCATCGACCTGAACCATTCCTTGCCGTTGTGCAGGATGGCGGGAACTGACGCGATCGATTCGACGTTATTCACCACAGTCGGACAGGCGTAGAGGCCTTCCACCGCAGGGAAAGGGGGACGGAGCCGCGGTTGACCACGGCGGCCTTCGAGCGAGTCGAGCAGTGCGGTCTCCTCACCGCAGATGTACGCGCCGGCGCCGGCGTGCACGGTGAGTTCCAGGTCGAGACCGCTGCCCAGGATGTTCTCGCCGAGGTAGCCCGCCGCGTAGGCCTCGCGCACGGCCTCGTGCAGCCGCCGCAGAACGGGGACTACTTCACCACGCAGATAGATGAAGGCATGCGACGACCTGATGGCATAGCAAGCGATCACCATGCCCTCGATGAGGCTGTGCGGGTTCGCGAAGAGGAGCGGGATGTCCTTGCACGTCCCGGGCTCCGACTCGTCGGCGTTGACAACTAGATAGTGCGGCTTTCCATCACCCTGCGGAATGAACTGCCACTTCATCCCGGTCGGGAATCCCGCGCCGCCGCGCCCGCGCAGACCGGAGTCCTTGACGTACGCGATCAGGTCGTCCGGCGACATGGCGAGCGCCTTGCGGAGCCCCTCGTACCCCTCGTGCCTCCGGTAGACGTCCAGAGTCCAGGACCGGTCCTCGTCCCAGAAGGCCGACAGCACGGGTGCGAGCAGCTTCTCGGGGCTTGTGTCCTTGAGTTCGGGAACCACTGTCATCACTCCCCCTCCTCTTCAGCCTGACCTGCGGAGGGCGCGTCCTGAGGTTCCTGGGTGCGCGGATGGACCACGCGCGCGGGTGCGGCCTCTCCCCTTGCCAGGCGAAGGCCCACCAGCGAAGCGGGTCCCGCACTGCCGCTCTCCTCGACGGCCCCGGGCCGCTCGTCGGGGAAGCCGGCCAGGATCCGGGCGGTCTCCTTGAAGGTGCACAGACGGGCCCCGCGCGTGGGCTCGACGTCCCGTCCCGCGCGAAGATCGTCGACGAGACGCCTGGCGCTTGCCGGGGTCTGGTTGTCGAAGAACTCCCAGTTGACCATCACGACCGGCGCGAAGTCGCAGGCCGCGTTGCACTCGATGTGCTCCAGGGTGACCTTGCCGTCGTCGGTGGTCTCACCGTTGCCGACGCCCAGGTGTTCCTGGAGGGTCTCGAAGATCGCGTCACCGCCCATCACCGCGCACAGCGTGTTGGTGCACACGCCCACCTGGTAGTCGCCGGACGGCTTGCGCCGGTACATGGTGTAGAAGGTGGCGACGGCGGTGACCTCGGCCGTGGTGAGGTTCAGCTGGTCCGCGCAGAACCGCATTCCGGTGCGTGTGACATGGCCCTCCTCCGACTGCACGAGGTGGAGCAGCGGCAGCAGGGCGGACCGGGAGTCCGGGTAGCGCGCGATCACCTCGCGCGCGTCCGCCTCCAGTCGGGCCCGGACATCGTCCGGGTACGCGGGTGCGGGCAGTTCGGGCATGCCCAGGCTGACGCCCCGCTCGGAGGAACTGGTGGTCACCGGTCGACGCCTCCCATCACGGGGTCGATGGACGCGACGGCGACGATGACGTCGGCGACCTGGCCGCCCTCGCACATCGCCGCCATGGCCTGCAGGTTGGTGAAGGACGGGTCACGGAAGTGGACCCGGTAGGGGCGGGTGCCGCCGTCGGAGACGGCGTGCACCCCGAGTTCGCCCTTGGGCGACTCGACGGCCGCGTACGCCTGTCCGGGCGGGACGCGGAAGCCTTCGGTGACCAGCTTGAAGTGGTGGATCAGGGCCTCCATGGAGGTGCCCATGATCTTCTTGATGTGGTCGAGGGAGTTGCCGAGACCGTCCGGTCCCAGGGCGAGCTGGGCGGGCCAGGCGATTTTCTTGTCGGCGACCATGACCGGGCCGGGCTGGAGCCGGTCCAGGCACTGCTCGACGATCCTGAGCGACTGGCGCATCTCCTCCAGGCGGACCAGGAAGCGGCCGTAGGAGTCGCAGCTGTCGGCGGTCGGGACGTCGAAGTCGTACGTCTCGTAGTCGCAGTACGGCTGTGCCTTGCGCAGATCGTGCGGCAGGCCGGTGGAGCGCAGGATCGGGCCGGTCGCGCCGAGGGCCATGCAGCCGGCCAGGTCGAGGTAGCCGACGTCCTGCATACGGGCCTTGAAGATGGGGTTCCCGGTGGCGAGCTTGTCGTACTCCGGGAGGTTCTTCTTCATCTTCTTCACGAACTCGCGGATCTGGTCCACCGCGCCGGGCGGCAGGTCCTGGGCGAGTCCGCCGGGCCGGATGTACGCGTGGTTCATGCGCAGGCCCGTGATGAGCTCGTAGATGTCGAGAATCATTTCACGATCACGGAATCCGTAGATCATGATCGTGGTGGCGCCGAGTTCCATGCCGCCGGTGGCGATGCACACCAGGTGCGAGGACATCCGGTTCAGCTCCATCAGGAGCACCCGGATGATCTTGGCTCGCTCGGTGATCTCGTCCTCGATGCCGAGGAGCTTCTCGACGGCGAGACAGTAGGCGGTCTCGTTGAAGAAGGACGTCAGGTAGTCCATGCGCGTCACGAACGTGGTGCCCTGCGTCCACGTGCGGAATTCGAGGTTCTTCTCGATTCCGGTGTGGAGGTAGCCGATGCCGCAGCGGGCCTCGGTGACCGTCTCGCCCTCGATCTCCAGGATCAGGCGGAGCACACCATGGGTGGACGGGTGCTGGGGACCCATGTTGACGACGATGCGCTCGTCGTCGGCTCGGGCCGCGGACTGGACGACCTCGTCCCAGTCGCCACCGGTGACCGTATATACGGTGCCCTCGGTGGTCTCGCGCGCCGAGGCGGCGGAGGCCGCGGATGCTGGCTGCGTGCTCACGAGTACGACCTCCGCTGGTCCGGAGCCGGGATCTGGGCGCCCTTGTACTCGACGGGGATGCCGCCGAGGGGGTAGTCCTTGCGCTGCGGGTGGCCCTGCCAGTCGTCCGGCATCATGATCCGCGTCAGGGCCGGGTGACCGTCGAAGACGATCCCGAAGAAGTCGTAGGTCTCGCGCTCGTGCCAGTCGTTGGTCGGATAGACGGAGACCAGGGACGGGATGCGCGGGTCGTCTTCGGGGGCGCTGGCCTCGAGGCGGAGCAGCCGGTTGTGGGTGATCGAGCGCAGGTGGTAGACGGCGTGCAGCTCGCGGCCCTTGTCGTGCGGGTAGTGGACGCCGCTGACGCCGGTGCACAGCTCGAAACGCAGGGCCGGGTCGTCGCGCAGGGTGCGGGCGACGCGGACCAGGTGCTCGCGTTCGATGTGGAAGGTCAGCTCGCCGCGGTCGACAACCGTCTTCTCGATGGCGTTCTCGGGGAGGAGTCCCTGTTCCTCCAGGGCGCCTTCCAGTTCGTCGGCGACCTCGTCGAACCAGCCGCCGTAGGGCCGGGTCGCCGGTCCCGGGAGCCGGACCGAGCGGACGAGGCCGCCGTAGCCGGAGGTGTCTCCGCCGTTGGCGGCGCCGAACATGCCGCGCTGGACGCGGATCTCCTCGCCGCCCTGGCCGCGCTGGCCGGGGAGGTTGGAGGCGGCGAGGTCCTTCTCGGGGTTCACTCCGTTCGCGGACCCGTTCGCGCCGTTGGTGCCGTTCGCGTCGCTCACCGCAGCAGCCCCTTCATCTCGATCGTGGGCAGGGCCTTGAGCGCCGCCTCCTCCGCCTCGCGGGCCGCCTCCTCGGCGTTCACGCCGAGCTTGGAGTTCTGGATCTTGTGGTGGAGCTTGAGGATGGCGTCCATCAGCATCTCGGGCCGGGGCGGGCAGCCGGGGAGATAGATGTCGACCGGGACGATGTGGTCGACGCCCTGGACGATCGCGTAGTTGTTGAACATGCCGCCCGAGGAGGCGCAGACACCCATGGAGATCACCCACTTCGGGTTGGGCATCTGGTCGTAGACCTGCCTGAGGACCGGCGCCATCTTCTGGCTGACCCGGCCGGCGACGATCATCAGGTCCGCCTGCCTCGGCGAGCCGCGGAAGACCTCCATGCCGAAGCGCGCGAGATCGTAGCGGCCGGCCCCGGTGGTCATCATCTCGATGGCGCAGCAGGCCAGGCCGAAGGTGGCCGGGAAGACGGACGCCTTGCGCACCCAGCCCGCGGCCTGCTCGACGGTGGTCAGCAGGAATCCGCTCGGCAGCTTTTCTTCGAGTCCCATATCTCTAAAGGCCCCTCAGTCCCATTCCAGGCCGCCGCGCCGCCATACGTACGCGTACGCGACGAAGACGGTGAGCACGAAGAGCAACATCTCCACGAGCCCGAAGACACCCAGGGCGTCGAAGGTGACGGCCCAGGGGTAGAGGAAGACGATCTCGATGTCGAAGACGATGAAGAGCATCGCCGTCAGGTAGTACTTGATGGGGAAGCGCCCGCCGCCGGCCGGCGTGGGGGTCGGCTCGATTCCGCACTCGTAGGCCTCGAGCTTCGCGCGGTTGTACCGCTTCGGACCGATCAGCGTGGCCATGACCACGGAGAAGATCGCAAAGCCTGCCCCGAGGGCTCCCAGTACGAGGATGGGCGCATAAGCGTTCACCGCTCCTCGCTCCTCTCAGTCGGCACTGACTGCTGGCGGTTGCACTGGGCTCACATCGGCCTCACCGGTCCCACGAGCCCCGCGCGTCCCGGGCGAAGATCGAGAACATGTGAAGCAGGTCACAAGCCCAACTGCCTCGCATCTTATGCCCGCCGCTCTGTGATCTGCGACACGGGGTATTACACAAGCTTTGTGATCTCCACCACCTGACGAAGGATCATGAAGTCGGATGATGAGTGATCTTCACACCCGAAGCGTTCAGGTGATCACCAGAAGTGACAATTTCGCCTGTTGTCGCAGGCCACGAGGGTCGTCTCCATATCAAGAGGGTTCCGTTGCATGCAAATTGGTGCTGGACGGGGCGCCCTGGTAGAGGACGGCATTCACACATCAGGGGGAGGTTCGGGACGCGATGTGGACGCGGGGCGGGTGCGTGCACGCGTTCACGAATTCCGGCCCACGCGGACGCCGCCCTTCCGGTAACCGTTCCGTGACCTCCGCCACATCCATGAGAACGGTCTGAGAACCGGGCTTGGCCATCCACCTGAACCAGTGGTAGGCGCGGGGCAATTCGGACGTACTGATCAAAGCCCGTGATCACGGGCTTGATCACGGGAGTCCGCAATGTCCGTTACGGCGTCAATAAAGAGCGACACACCCGGGCTTCGAGGTGTCGATTGAACAACTGTGGCGCAGCACACGTTTCTTGAAGATATGAAGGAGCCCCTGGTACCGGTTATTCCCATGTCCCACACCGCTCACATACGCAGCCACCGGAAGCCCCGCCGCAGCGCGTCGACCATCGCCGTGCGGGCCGGAGTTGCCGGTGGCGTCCTCAGCACCCTGGCAGTCGCCGGGGCGTCCGGTTCGGCGAACGCTGCCGAGCCGGTGACGCAGACCCTCGAACTGCCCACCCTGACGGCCGACCTGGCCGCTCAGGTCGCCCAGTCCGCGGACGCCACGCAGCTGGCCGCCGCGAACTACCAGCTGCAGGCCGAGCGCGACCAGGCCGCCGCAAACGCCGCGAAGCAGGCCAAGTCGGACCTCGCGGACGCGAAGCAGAAGGCGGCGGAGGCCAAGAAGAAGGCCCAGGAGGCCGCCCGCAAGGAGGCCGCCGCGCGTGCCTCGCGCAACGCCGAGCGGACCACGCTGTCCACCACGGCGGGCACGGGCAGCTCCACCGGCACGTCCACGAGCACGTCCACGGCCACCGGTTCGGCCGCGGCGGTGCTCGCCTTCGCCAAGGCGCAGATCGGCAAGAGCTACGTGCTGGGCGCCTCCGGCCCCAACGCCTGGGACTGCTCCAGCCTCGTCCAGGCCTCGTTCAAGCAGGTGGGCATCAGCCTGCCGCGCGTCTCCCAGGACCAGTCGACGGCCGGCACCCAGGTCTCCCTGAGCAACCTGCAGCCGGGCGACATCCTGTACTGGGGCAGCGCGGGCAGCGCCTACCACGTGGCGATCTACGCGGGCGACGGCATGTTCGTCGGTGCGCAGAACTCGTCCACCGGCATCGTGGAGAAGCCGCTGTCGTACGACCCGCCGACGGGCGCCGTGCGGGTGCTCTGAGCGCCTCGGCACGCCTCTCAGGCGCGTAGGGCCGCAGCCGCTCGGGGGCAGCGGCCCTTCGGCGTCCCCTGGCATGCTCTGCACGGGCCGCCGTCCGGCGGTCCGTCCACGAGCGAAGGAGACCGCGCGATGCCACGCGTGTTCGTCCAGGGCAGTCCCGTCGGCCACTACCCGCGTCACGCCCCCGAGGCCGGGCGCGGTGCGGTGCGCCGCATCACCGAGGTCGGCGAGGAAGTCCTGCACAAGCCCTGCCGGGACGTCACGGAGTTCGGGCCCGACCTCGCCGCACTGATCGACGACATGTTCCTCACGATGTACGTCGCCGAAGGGGCCGGGCTGGCGGCGAATCAGGTCGGGGTCGGTCTGCGCCTGTTCGTGTACGACTGCCTCGATGATGACGGAATCCGTCATGTCGGACACATCGCCAATCCGGTACTGGAGTCCGGTCCGGCCGGACGGCGGCTGATCGACGAAGGCGAAGGGTGCCTGTCGGCGCCGGGGGCCGTGATGGCCGTACCGCGTCCCGAGCGCGCCCTCGTGCGCGGACAGGACAAGCACGGCGCCCCCCTGGCCGTCGAGGGCACGGGGTACTTCGCGCGCTGCCTCGCCCATGAGACCGACCACACCGACGGGTACATCTACCTCGATCGGCTGGCCAAGCGGGAGAAAAAGGACGCGCTGCGGCAGATGGCGGACCGACGGGACGAGGTGTACGCCCGCCGGACCGCCAGGGCTGCCGAGCTGAGCCGGGCCCGGCCGGGGCTCACGCCTTCGGCGCCACCTTGCTCAGACCGTTGATGATGCGGTCCATCGCGTCGCCGCCCGTCGGGTCGGTGAGGTTCGCGAGGAGCTTCAGGGTGAACTTCATCAGCACCGGGTGGGTGAGGCCGCGCTGGGCGGCGATCTGCATGACCTTCGGGTTGCCGATGAGCTTCACGAAGGCGCGGCCGAGGTTGTAGTAGCCGCCGTAGGTGTCCTTGAGGACGCGCGGGTAGCGCTGCAGGGCGATCTCGCGCTGGGCGGGCGTGGCCCGCGCGTGGGCCTGGACGATGACGTCGGCGGCGATCTGGCCGGACTCCATGGCGTAGGCGATGCCTTCGCCGTTGAAGGGGTTCACCAGGCCGCCGGCGTCGCCGACGAGCAGCAGGCCCTTGGTGTAGTGGGGCTGGCGGTTGAAGGCCATGGGGAGGGCGGCGCCGCGGATGGGGCCGGTCATGTTCTCCGGGGTGTAGCCCCACTCCGGAGGCATGGACGCGCACCAGGCCTTGAGGACCTCGCGCCAGTCCAGCTCCTTGAAGGAGGCCGAGGTGTTGAGTACGCCGAGGCCCACGTTGGAGGTGCCGTCGCCCATGCCGAAGACCCAGCCGTAGCCGGGCAGCAGGCGGTCCTGGGCACCGCGGCGGTCCCACAGTTCCAGCCAGGACTCCAGGTAGTCGTCCTCGTGGCGCGGGGAGGTGAAGTAGGTGCGCACCGCGACGCCCATCGGGCGGTCCTCGCGGCGGTGCAGGCCCATCGCCAGGGACAGCCGGGTGGAGTTGCCGTCGGCGGCGACGACGAGCGGCGCGTGGAAGGTGACCTCGCGCTTCTCCTCGCCGAGTTTGGCGGTCACGCCGGTGATGCGACCGGTGCGGTCGTCGATGACGGGGCCGCTGACGTTGCACAGCTCGAAGAGCCGCGCACCCGCCTTCTGGGCCTGGCGGGCGAGCTGCTCGTCGAAGTCGTCGCGCTTGCGGACGAGGCCGTAGTTCGGGTACGTGGCGAGATCCGGCCAGTCCAGCTGGAGGCGGGAGCCGCCGCCGATGATGCGCAGGCCCTTGTTGCGCAGCCAGCCTGCCTCTTCGGAGATGTCGATACCCATGGCCACGAGCTGCTTGACGGCGCGCGGGGTCAGGCCGTCGCCGCAGACCTTCTCCCGCGGGAACTCGGTCTTCTCCAGGAGGAGGACGTCGAGTCCGGCCTTGGCGAGGTGGTAGGCGGTGGTGGAGCCGGCTGGCCCCGCGCCCACGACGATCACATCGGCGGTGTTTTCGGAGAGGGGCTCGGTCACGGCGGGATCTCCCCAAGCTTAGAAATCTGCGTGCCGACCGGCACTGGACATGGGCAGTCTATTCAGCAGAATTGATCACCCGGCTGAAGGGCTGTCCCGTGAACGAAGCTCTCCCCGCAGTAAGGCTGCGCGTGCCCACGGACGAGGACGCGTTCGCCTGGCACCGGGTCTTCGACGACCCCGAGGTCATGGAGTTCCACGGCGGCCGGTCCGCCGAGGTCTCCGTCTACGAGGAGCTGACCGCGCGCCAGCGTCGGCACGACGCCGAGCGGGGCTTCTGCCTGTGGTCGGTGCTGGACGGGTCCGGTGACGTCGTCGGTTTCACCGGGGCTCAGCCGTGGCCGTACGCGTGGGGGCCGTCGGGCGAGATCGAGATCGGCTGGCGGCTCGGCCGGGCGCACTGGGGGCGGGGATACGCCACGGCGGCCGCCGACGAGACGCTCGCGCGGCTGCGGGCGGCGGGGGTGCCGAGCGTGGTGGCGATGGTCGACGCGCGCAACGAACGCTCCATCGCGGTCACCCGGCGGCTGGGCATGCGGCTGGCGGAGACGTTCGTGACGCCGTCCTCGACCCGGGAGGGGCACTGCTACCGACTGGACCTGTGACAGCGAGTAACCAACTGTTACAGAAAGCCACATGATGCTTCCGGGCGGCACGCGACCGAGTTACCCTGCCAGTACCGCTGGGGGTGACATCTGTGCGTATAACACCCAAAACACCCGAAGCGCGCGTTCCTCGTCTGGTCGGTCTGATGGCCATGGACGCGCGCGAAACGGCCCGGGCGCGAGGGCTGTTGCTCAACGCGCCGGACCGCCCGGACTTCCTCCACACCGTCGTCGACTACGTCGTACGCCAGTATCCGCAGCCCGGTGCCGAGGTGCCGCCGGACTCCATGGTGTACGTGTGGTTCGACTTCGGTGAGGGCGAGGGCGGCGGGGGCGTGCGCGAGCCACGCATCCCGCGTCCGCCGACGGGCGGAATGCAACGCGAACTGGGCGAGCCCGGGGACGCCTTCGAGGTGATCAACCGGTGAGACGCCGTCCCCCGCCGGCGGGGTTCAGCTCTCCTTGAAGCCGCGGTGCAGCGCGACCACACCGCCGGTGAGGTTGCGCCAGGCCACCTTCGACCAGCCCGCCTTGCGCAGCCGTTCGGCGAGGGCGGGCTGGTCGGGCCAGGCGCGGATGGACTCGGCGAGGTAGACGTACGCGTCCGGGTTCGACGACACCGCCCGGGCGACCGGCGGCAGGGCCCGCATCAGGTACTCGGTGTAGACGGTCCGGAAGGGCGCCCACGTCGGGTGCGAGAACTCGCAGATCACCACGCGGCCGCCGGGCCGGGTCACCCGGTACATCTCGCGCAGGGCCGCGTCCGTGTCCTGCACGTTGCGCAGCCCGAAGGAGATCGTGACGGCGTCGAAGGTGTCGTCCTTGAACGGCAGCCTCGTCGCGTCGCCCGCCGTGAACGGCAGCCAGCCGCGCTTTCTCTTGCCGACCTGGAGCATCCCGATCGAGAAGTCGCACGGGACCACGTACGCGCCCGTCTGCGCGAAGGGCAGCGAGGAGGTCGCCGTACCGGCCGCGAGGTCGAGGATCTTCTGCGCGGGGCGCGCGTCGACCGCCTTGGCCACCTCCTTGCGCCAGCGCCGGTCCTGGCCGAGCGACAGCACGTCGTTCGTCAGGTCGTACCGTTCCGCCACGTCGTCGAACATCGAGGCGACTTCGTGCGGCTGCTTGTTCAGGGAAGCGCGGGTCACCCGCCCATTCTTGCAGGAGGGCCTGCAGGACGGCCTTACGGGATCAGTTGCGGCTTCTTCCTGGCGGCCACGTCCTCCACCCAGCCGCACGCCAGGACGAACCCGGCGATCAGGACCCAGCCGATGCCGAACATGAACCACTGGCTGTCCAGCGGCAGGTACGTCTCGAAGGCGGGCACGTTCCAGAACCGGTCGATCAGCGGGACGGCCAGGATCAGCGCGATCTCGTGCCAGAGATAGATCGTGACCGCACGCGCGTTGAAGACGGTGACCGTCCGGTCCAGGAGCCGGAAGCGACCGAGCCGGGCGAAGTCGATCCGGAAGTACGCCTTGGCCCACATCAGCAGCAGCACGAAACCGGCCGACCAGAAGGCCTGCGCGAGCGGGTTCTCGTCCAGGTCGTACGTGCCGAAGTCCGCCTGGTGCGAGAAGGCGTACCAGCCGCCGTACCCGAGCGCGGCGAGCGCGAGGACGATCACGAGGGCCGGTTTGCTGCGCGGGAGCAAGCCGTCGCGGTGGGCGAAGCCGAGCATCCAGCAGAAGAGGTACGTCGACAGGTCCCACAGGGCGCTGCCGAAGCGGTTGTCCGGACCCGTCCAGAGGAAGTTCAGCACCAGGATCGGGGTGAGAGACAGCAGCAGTACCGGGACGGGGGCGAGCCGGAAGATCCGCAGCAGCAGCGGGGAGAGCAGGACGAACCAGAGATAGGTGCGCAGGTACCAGAGGACCTCCCAGGCCTGCGCGCCCCACGCGTTGCCCGGCGGGTCGCCGAGCGGCACGATCCAGTAGACGATCTGCCGGCCCGGTATCCAGTCGTGGATCAGCATCGCGAGGACCACGAAGAAGCCCCAGAACCAGAAGGGGGGCAGGAGGCGGCGCAGGCGGCTCCTGAGGACGTCGAGGGCGGGGCGCTCCAGGGACTTGGCCATCAGGGTGCCGGCGAGGGCGAACATGATGCCCATGGAGGGGAAGAGAAGGCCGCACCAGGCCCAGCCGAAGGTGTGGTACGTGACGACCCGCACCAGGGCCACAGCACGGAGGGTGTCGAAGTAGCGGTCGCGTCCCGGTGCCTTTACCTGTGGCAGCTGCTCTGCGGAAGGGCTGCCCACAGTGGTCGCTCCTCGCCTGTGCGAACCCACCTCAGCTCACCCCTGCCGGTGTGCCGACCTCGCCGGTTCGCTTCAGCTTCTGCCAGCGGAGGCGGCCGCCCGTGAGGGCCGTGATGCAGGAGTGGATGAGGACGAGGTACATCATCTGGCGGTAGGCCAGCTGTTGCAGGGGCATCATCAGCAGGTAGCGGTACTTCTCGCGGTCGAGGCGGAAGGCGTAGGCGGCGCAGGCCAGCTGGACGCCGAGGACCGCGAGCCACGCCAGGAGGGCCGCCCGGAAGTCCACGAAGACCATCGAGTAGACGGTGAAGACGTCGATGAGCGGGGCGAAGACGGGCGTCACGATCTGGAAGATCACCACCAGGGGCATGCCGACCCGGCCGAAGCGGCCCGAAGGACCCCTGTCCGTGAGGGACTTGCGGTGCTTCCACAACGCCTGCATGGTGCCGTACGACCACCGGTAGCGCTGCGACCAGAGCTGTTTCAAGGACCCCGGCGCCTCCGTCCAGGCCCGCGCGTGCTCCTGGTAGACGACTCGCCGGCCCGCGCGGTGCAGGGCGATGGTGATGTCGGTGTCCTCGGCGAGGGTGTCCTCGCTCATGCCGCCGACCTGCAGGACCGCCTCGCGGCGGAACGCGCCGATCGCGCCCGGGATCGTCGGCATGCAGCGCAGCAGGTCGTACATGCGCCGGTCGAGGTTGAAGCCCATCACGTACTCGATGTGCTGCCAGGCGCCGATGACCGTGTTGCGGTTGCCGACCTTGGCGTTGCCGGCGACCGCGCCGACGGACGGGTCGGCGAAGGGCTGCACCAGGTGCCGTACCGTCTCCGGCTCGAACACCGTGTCGCCGTCCATCATCACGACGATGTCGTACGTCGCGTTGCGGACGCCGTTGTTGAGTGCCGCAGGCTTGCCCGCGTTCTCCTGGCGGATCACCCGGACGTTCGTCATGCCGAGTTCCGTGGCCGCGGCGCGGGCGATCTCGGACGTGTGGTCGGTGGAGCCGTCGTCGACCACGATGATCTCGATCGGATGGGTGCTCCGCGCCAGTGACTCGAGCGTGTTGGCGATGCACTCCTTCTCGTTGTACGCAGGGACGATCACGCTCACCGGCGCCGTGACCGGCGGTCCCCAGCTGAATCTGCGTCTGTTGCGCTGCCGGTGGTGGCGCCGGGCCAGGATCAGCATCATCCCGAAGCGGCCCATCACAGCCACACCCACGATGACCAGCCCGGCCGAGAGCGCGGGTACGGTCCACTCGGCGACGGCGACCGCCGCGACAAGAGCCTTCCCCTCGTAGAGGGTCATGCCGGTGGCCGTGCGGTGGGCGGCCTGGAGGCTGCCCACCCGGCTCGGCGTCGTATCGACGGCCGGTACCGACTGTCGTGCGGCGGCCCGCTGCTTCTCCATGACCCCACTGATGGTGGTGAAGGTGTAGCCCTTCGCCTTCATCTTCTCGATGTACCGCGGCAGGGCCTTGATCGTCTGCGAGCGCTCGCCGCCCGCGTCGTGGAAGAGGACCGAGGCGCCCTCGGTGCCCTTCGGCGTCGCCCACTTGACGATCTTCGAGACGCCCGGCTTCTTCCAGTCGTCGCTGTCGGTGTCGACGAACACACTGGTGTAGCCGTCCTGGCCGAGCTTCTTGTAGACCGGCCAGCTGTAGTTGTCGATGGCATCCGTCTCGGAGGAGTACGGCGCGCGGAACAGGGTCGTGGTGATGCCCGCGGCGCCGGCGAGGGCGAGCTGCGTCTGCTCCATCTCGCGGTTGACGCGGGAGCTGCTCTGGTACGACAGGTCGACGTGCGTGAAGGTGTGGATGCCGACCTCGTTGCCCTGCTGGACCATCGTCTTCACGATGCCCGGATAGCGGGACACCATCGAGCCGACCAGGAAGAACGTGCCAGGGACGTCGTACTTGCGCAGGATGGCGAGGACTTGGGGGGTCCAGGTCGGGTTCGGGCCGTCGTCGAAGGTGAGCGCGATGGTCCTGGACGGGACGGAGACCGTGGTGGCCCGGCCGCCCCGGAAGGTCAGGATCGGGCCGCCGTCGAGGACGTCGTCGGGGACCTTGCCGGAGCCGGCGCCGGTGCGCACCCGCTGGTCGCCGCCGACCTCGGCGCGCAGATAGCCGTCGAGCAGCATCACGCAGGTCAGTGCGAGCAGGAGCAGCAGGGCGAGAACGACACGCGGGCGCTGCAGTGCCGCGGCCCGGCCTGCCGCCCGCTCGATGCGGGTCGGGGCGCGCCTGCGGCCGCGGGAGGGCGTGGGAGTGGTCATGACTGGCGCCTGTGCTCCCGTCAGTTGGCGCCCGCGGACGCGGACACGGATACCGGTGCGGACGGGGTGGCGGCGTCCGGGGACAGCACCGACGGGGCGCCGCTCGGCAGGCCCGCCTGGCGGCCGGTCCCGCCCTGCGGGCGGATGCCGCCGGGGGTCCGGTCGCCCTGGGCGTTGCCGAAGGGGAGCAGTGAGGAGGGGTTGATGGAGGTACCCCAGCCCATGAAGGCAGCCCCGAGCACGCCCGCGTACGCGAGACAGACGACGCCGACGAGCAGGCCGATCCGGCGCAGCACCTTCGACCGGCGTCCGCTGGAGTCGACGAACACGGGTCCCTCGGCGGACCCGTTGCCTCGTTTGCGACGGCGACCACGTCCGCCGGCGCGACTTTCGATGGCGGGTTCGGAATGCATTCCCCGAATATTAGGCAGCCTTTATGTGACCCTTTCTCAGAAATCCTTGTGAGCCAACCATGAAAGGGTCGCCAAGCTGTCCTTCTCCTGAGAATGTCAAGGTGAGCTGCGCAAATATATGAGACATTCTCCCCCTGGAAACCAATTCTGTTTCCAACCCGAGACAGAGATCACGAGAATGGGCGTGCGCGATGAGGAGTTACCTGACGTGGACCACCGGGACTATCTGCATATTTGCAGTCGCGGTGACCGGGTGCTCGACTCAGACCGGAAGCACGCCCTCCTACGCGCCGTACGTCAGCGCCACCGAGGCCTCCGCCACCGACTCCGCCGGATCGCCGCAGACGTACAACCTCGCCTTCGTGATCTCCGACGGCAGTGACTGCACACCGAGGTGGAACGGCACCGAGGCGATCGGCGACTCCTCCGTGAAGTCCCGGATCGCCGGGCTGAAGCAGGACGGCGCCACCGTACGGGTCTCCTTCGGCGGGGCATCCGGCAAGGAACTGGCCGCGACCTGCGACAGCGCCTCCGCGCTGGCCGCCGCCTACGCCGGGGCGCTGGACGCGGCCGGCTCCGCACAGGCCGACTTCGACATCGAGGGCGCCCAGTTGACCGACGGCGCCTCGGTCGCCCTGCGTTCGAAGGCGATCGCCCGGCTCCAGAAGGAACGGCCCGGTCTGAAGGTCTCCTTCACCCTGCCGGTGATGCCCTCCGGGCTGGACGCGGACGGCCTCGCGCTGCTGGAGTCCGCGAACACGTACGACGTGCAGGTCTCCACCGTCAACCTGATGACGATGAACTACGGCGAGTCGTACACCGGCGACATGGGCGACTACGCCCTCACTTCCGCGAAGGCCGCGCACACCCAGCTGAAGAAGGTGTTCGGGTTGTCCGAAGCGGGCGCCTGGCGGGGCATGGCGCTCACTTCGATGATCGGTGTCAACGACGTGGACGGGGAGACGTTCACGCTCTCCGACGCCGCGCAGGTGCGGACGTTCGCCGAGGAGAAGGAGATCGCCTGGGTGTCGATGTGGTCCGCGTTCCGCGACCAGCAGTGCGAGGACTTTGACTCCGCGTCCGGCGACGCAGCGACCGACTGCAGTGGAGTGAGCCAGAGTTCGGGGGCTTTCGCGAAGGCGTTCGCGGGCTGAGCCGGCGCTCCCGGCGTTCCCCGGCGTTCCCCGAGCGGGCGGCGACACGAGCCGGGATCAGCGGCTGCGGTACACCAGCCGTCCGCCGATCACGGTCGCCACGCAGGTCCCGGCGCCGCGCCGGACCAGTTCGGCGCGGTCCGCGACGTCGAACACGGCGAATCGTGCGGGACCGCCCGGCACCAGCTTCGGCAGCAGGATCAGCGGGGTCGGGGACAGCGCCGCCGGGCCCGGGAGGCTCTCCGGCCGCTGCCCCACCGCGAGTCCGGCCCTGCGCACCGCGTCGACCACGGCCCGCGACCGCAGCTCCCCGGCCACCGCCACGGTGCCGTGCGCCAGCATCCGCTGCACCCCGCGCCGCGCGCTCGCGCCGAGGCGTGCGGGGTCGCTGCGGAAGATCTCCTGCGCCCGCTCCCCGCCGATGGGCTCGGTACCGAGGGCATCGGCCTCGCGCGGGTCGGGATGGTACGTGGCCTCCAGCAGCTCCGGGCCGTACGGGTTCAGCAGTCCCGGCGTCAGGATGCCGGGCCAGCGCCGCACCCTCGCCCGCAGGTGGGAAACGGCCAGTTCCTGGTACCGGCCGACGGCGGCGACGGACGCCCCGTCGACCAGAACCGCCGCTTCGGGCGACTGCTCGGCGACGTGAAGTGTCAGCACGGTACCCCTGGTTGGGTCTAGTTGGACGTGAGCAGCTTGAGCTCGGGATGCGCCGTGCCGCCCTCGATCGCCGTGGAGGAGATGTGGGAGGCCACACGGTCGTCGACGGGGTCGTTCGCCGGGTCGTCGTGCACGACGAGGTGCTCGTAGGTCGTGGCGCGCTGGGCCGGGACGCGGCCCGCCTTGCGGATGAGGTCGATGATCTCCAGCCGGTTGGAGCGGTGCTTGGCGCCGGCCGAGGAGACCACGTTCTCCTCCAGCATGATCGAGCCGAGGTCGTCCGCGCCGTAGTGCAGGGACAGCTGGCCGACCTCCTTGCCGGTGGTCAGCCAGGAGCCCTGGATGTGCTGGATGTTGTCCATGAACAGGCGGGCGATCGCGATCATCCGCAGGTACTCGAAGAGGGTGGCCTGCGTGCGGCCCTTCAAGTGGTTGTTCTCGGGCTGGTAGGTGTACGGGATGAAGGCCCGGAAGCCGCCCGTGCGGTCCTGGACGTCCCGGATCATGCGCAGGTGCTCGATGCGCTCGGCGTTCGTCTCGCCCGTGCCCATGAGCATGGTGGACGTCGACTCCACGCCCAGCTTGTGCGCGGTCTCCATGATCTCCAGCCAGCGCTCGCCGCTCTCCTTGAGCGGGGCGATCGCCTTGCGCGGCCGCTCGGGCAGCAGCTCGGCGCCGGCGCCGGCGAAGGAGTCGAGGCCGGCCTCGTGGATCCGGGTGATGGCCTCCTCGACCGACACTCCGGAGATACGGGCCATGTGCTCGACCTCGGAGGCGCCCAGCGAGTGGATCACCAGCTGCGGGAAGGCGTCCTTGATGGCCTTGAAGTGCTTCTCGTAGTACTCGACGCCGTAGTCCGGGTGGTGGCCGCCCTGGAACATGATCTGGGTGCCGCCCAGTTCCACGGTCTCCGCGCACCGGCGCAGGATGTCGTCGAGGTCGCGGGTCCAGCCCTTGGCGGTGTCCTTGGGGGCCGCGTAGAAGGCGCAGAACTTGCACGCCGTGACGCACACGTTCGTGTAGTTGATGTTGCGCTCGATGATGTACGTCGCGATGTGGTCGATACCCGCGTACCTGCGGCGGCGTACGGCGTCGGCGGCGGTGCCCAGCGCGTGCAGCGGGGCGTCGCGGTAGAGGACGAGCGCCTCTTCCGGGGTGATCCGCCCACCGGCAGCGGCACGGTCGAGGACAGACTGGAGGTCGGCCTTCTCGGTCACCAGGGGTCCCTTTCGTCAAGGGTTAATCAAGGGCAGTGCGCGAAGCGCTCGAATAAGGGTGGCGGTGGGAGACGGGCGGGCGGACCGAACCAGCCTACGCCAGCCGTTTCGCCCGCCCGCGTTCAGGCTGCGTACGCGCCGATCAGCAGCCCGGCGAAGGCTCCCGCGATGAGGAACGGCCCGAAGGGGATCGCCGTCTTGCGCCCCGCGCGCCGGGCGACGACGAGCGCGCCGCCGTAGAGCGCCCCGAGCAGGAAGCCGGCGAAGGTGCCGAGCAGGACCGTCGGCCAGCCGTACCAGCCGAGGACGGCGCCCATGCCGAGCGCCAGCTTCACGTCACCGAAGCCCATGCCGGCCGGGTTGACGAGCCAGAGCACGTAGTAGCCGCCGCCCAGCGCGAGGGCGCCGTACAACGCGGTGAGCCAGTGGCCGGCGTGCTCGGGCAGCAGCGCGGCCCCGCCGAGCAGGGCGAGTCCGGCGGCCGCGAGCGGCAGGGTCAGCGGGTCGGGCAGCCGCCGCACGCGCAGGTCCACGGCGGCGAGCAGCACCCACACCGGCGCGAGCAGCAGCCAGACAGCAAGCTCGGGCCTGGTACCGGTGGCCGCGGCGAGGGCGGCACAGGTGAGGACGGTGGCGATGGTGAGGAGGAGGACGGAGGGGGCGTACGACGCCTCGGCCTCGGCGCCCGCCTGTGCCTGAGTGCCCCGCGCGCACGCTCCGCAGCGCGCCCCGCCGAGCCACCCGCGGACCGGGTGCCCGCCCGGGCAGCGATCCCGCCACGGCTCACCCGCCGGGACCGCGAAGCGGTAGGCGGCCCGGGGCAGCAGTGCGCCTGCCACCGCGCCCCACAGCGCGGCGGCGAGAACCAGCGCGCCCGTGCTCACTCCGCAATCCCCGTGCTCACTCCGCAATCCTAGGGAGTGAGGCCCCCGGGTGGGGGCGGTCTCAGACAGCCGGCAGCGCGTAGACCTCCTGGCCACCGGTCACCAGCAGCCGGTTGCCCGACAGGGCGATCTGCCACTGGTCGGTGGCGTCCGTGTTGTCGACCCAGGACCAGCGGACCTTGCCGGTCCTGGCCTCCAGGGCGATGATGCCGCCGCCCAGCGCGCCGGCGGCCGCGTACAGCGTCGTCCCGGCCTTCAGGAACCCCTCCCTGGACATACGGTTGCCCTCCTCGCAGAGCCAGATCCGCTTGGCGTCCTTGATGTCGAGGGCCCAGATGCCGCGGTCGAAGTCGCAGACGTAGACCACGCCGTCGATGACGGTGGGGTTGTAGAAGCCGCGGCGGCCGTTCGGCGACAGCGTCCAGCGCGTCTTGCCCGTCTCGAGTTCCACGGCCGTCAGCTTCTCGCCCGGCAGGAACACGACCCCGTCGGCGGCCGTGGGCTGCCAGCTCCAGTCGTCGCCGATCTTCTTGCTCCACAGTTGCTCGCCCGTGGCGGTGTCGCGCACGGTGAGGTTGTACTTGGAGTCGGCGTAGACGAGGTACTTGCCGGACACGGTGCCTTCGACGTCGTAGTCGTTGGTGCCCCAGTCGCGCCGCTGGAGCCACACGGTCTTACCCGTGGTGTGGCTGACCGCCGCGATGCCCGTGCGGTAGTCGGTGGCGCTCTTGGCCTGGCCGTAGTCGGTCAGCGTGACGTAGACGTTCTTGTCGTCGATGGCGATCGTCCGCTCGATGTTCAGCTTCTTGCCGAGCCGGCTGCGCCAGGCCTCGTGGCCGGTCTTCACGTCGTAGGCGACCAGGACGCCGTCGTACTCGCTGTCGCCCAGGAACACCTTGCCGCCGTGGAAGAGGAGTTGGGCTCCCGGGCGGCAGATGTCCTTCTTGGACCAGCGCGCCTTGCCCGTCTTCACGTCGTACGCCACCAGCGGGTCGCCGCTGACCAGCAGCAGGCCGTCGTAGGTGAGGAGCGGTACGGAGGTCGAGGTGCTGTCCTCGGCGGCGCTCCGGTGCCACAGCGGCTGCGGTGCCACTCCCGCGGGCGGGGTGGTGAAGGTCTCGCCGACCGGTGCGCCGGAACTGCCGTGGCTGCCCGCGCCGTCGGAGGAGCCGGCGCTGCCGTCCTTCCGCCCGAACCACCAGGCGGTGCCCCCGCCGACCGCGGCGACGGCGGCGGCACCGCCGAGGGCGTAGGAGAGGGCGCGGCGGCGGGTGGGGCCCGGGGAGGGGGCATGCGTGGCGCCGAGCTGGACGGTGCCGGGCTGCGGCGTGCCGTACGCCGCTCCGGGCGTGCCCGCGGGTGGTGTCCCGTAGGCGGGTGCGGGTGTGCCCGCCGGCGGCGTGCCGTAGCCGGCCGGCGCTGCCGGCGGATAGCCGTATCCCGCGGCCGGTGCCTGCGGATGGCCGTACCCCGCCGCCGGTGCCGGTGTGCCGGCCGGCATCGCCGGGGCCGGGCCGAAGGAGGCGGAGCCGGCGGCCGGTGCGGCCGGCTGCTCGGGTGCCTCCAGGTCCAGGATTCCGGCGGCGTGCGTGGCGATGGTGGACGCGACCGCCGAGGGCAGCCAGTCGCCGAGCACGCTCTCGACGCCCTGCGGGGCCAGCGCGGCCACGATCTCGGCGGGGGCGGGCCGGGCGGCCGGGTCCTTCAGCAGACAGGCACGCACCAGCCCGAGCAGGGACTGCGGTGTGCCCGTCAGGTCCGGTTCGCCGTGGACGACCTGGTAGAGCATCGCCGCGTGCGAGGCGGCACCGTCGCCGAAGACGTTGCGGCCGGTGGCCGCGAAGGCGAGGACGGCGCCGAGGGAGAAGACGTCACCCGCCGTTCCCACGTCCTGGCCCAGGGCCTGCTCCGGGGGCATGTAGCCGGGCGAGCCGACCACGACTCCCGTCTGGGTCATGCGGTTGCCGTCCACCGCCCGCGCGATGCCGAAGTCGATGACGCGGGGGCCGGCCGCGGCCAGCAGCACGTTGGACGGCTTCAGGTCACGGTGGATGAGTCCCGCCGCGTGGATCTCCTGGAGTGCTGCCGCGAGGCCCGCGCCGAGCGCGCGCACGGTGTGCTCGGGCAGTGCGCCGTGCTCGGCCACCACGTCCGTCAGGTCCGGGCCGAGCACGTACGACGTCGCCAGCCACGGCAACGGCGCGTCCGGGTCGGCGTCCACGACCGCGGCGGTGTACTGGCCGGAGACCGCCTGGGCGATCTCCACCTCGTGTCCGAAACGGCGGCGGAAGTCGGCGTCGGCGGCGAGGTCGGGGCGTACGACCTTCACGGCGACGGTACGGCCGCCGGGCGAGCGGGCCAGGTAGACCCGGCCCATGCCACCGGCTCCGAGCCTGCGCAGCATGCGGTAGCTGCCCAACTGCCGCGGGTCGTCCGGTTGCAGTGTCTCCATGGCGGGTGTTCCCCGTCCTTCCCCGTTGCGACGCTTTGCGCTGCTTTAACGTGCGCTGTCAGCCGTTGTCCGGCCGAAGGCCGGTGCGGTGGCGCGCCGTTGGCGTTCGCCAACGCAGACACAGTAGTGACAGCCGGGGCAGGTGGGGCGACGGGGGCGTTCGGCGGAGCCGGGCGTGCCAGGCCCCGCGATTCCGGCATGGTCCGCCGGACAGGCCCTAACCGACCTTCGACATCCGGGACACCGGGTCGCCCTCGGCCGAACTCTCCGCCGAGTACTGGAGGTCGTCGCCGACGGGTGTCAACTCCACCGGGTGCGGGGCGGGGTCGCAGCCGGCGTGGTTGCCCTTGGCGCCCACCGAGGTCGCCACGATCCGGGTCTCCGCCACCTGCTTCAGCGTGAGGATGTCGGTGCAGACCCCGCCGAGCTGGTCGGTCTGCTTGAGCCTGCCCAACTCCTCGCCGGTGCCCGCCTGGTGGACCGTGAGCCGGAAGGTGCCCATGGGCAGGGCGCCGCCGAGCCCGGTGGCCTGGCCCTCCCAGGTGCCGAGGTAGCGGGCCGGGATCGCCTTCCCCGTGGCGCCGCTCGCGCTGGGTTTCGGGGACTTCGGGTCCTGTCCGGAGCCCGGCTGCGACGAGTAGGCGTCGGACGGCGACGAGGGTCCGGGCGAGGACGAGTGGGAGGCGGCCGGTGCGCTGCCCGCCGTGGCGTGGTCACTGCCGGCCCACGGCCGCAGCAGCGCCCCGAGCCCTACGGCCGCGCCGGCGAGTGCCGCCGCCACGGCCAGCGCGACGGTGCAGCTCACCCGGCGCCCGCGCCCGCTCTCCGCCGGCCCGGAGGTCGCCGCCACACTGACGCTGACCTTGCCGGGACCGGGCACCGCATCCCGCGGTCCCGGCACACCGGCGGACTCGACACCTGACGCCCCGGCCTGCCCGGCCGGGGTCCCCGACGGCCCGGGGGGAGCCTCGGACGGCATCCCGGGCGGCACGGCCGGCGTCCCGGAGGGCACGCCCGGAACCCCGGGTGCCACCACCGCGGCCCCGGACGGAGTCATCACCGGAGCCGGCCCGAACTGCCCCGCCACCGGCGCGGACCCGCCCGTGGCCGCGCCGAACCGCCCCGCGGCCGCACCCGACTCCCCCGGCACCGAACCCGACGGCGCCGCAGCAGCCCCGGGCAGTCCCGGCACCGCCCCCGAAGTCCCGCCCGCCGAAGGGCTGCCGAACTCCACCGGGCCCGACGGTGCCGCGTCCGTCGTCTCCAGGTTCAGGAGGCGTACGGCGCTGCGGCTGACCTGTTCGACCAGGGCGCCCGGCAGCCAGCCGCCCGTGATCAGGCGGGCGGCACCCTCGGGGGCGAGGCGGCGGGCCAGTTCGGCCGGGGCCGGGCGGGCGGCCGGGTCCTTCGCCAGGCAGGCGCTCGCGGCCTCCCGCAACTCGCCGCTCAGGGCGCCGAGTTCCGGCTCCTCGTGGACGACCTTGTAGAGCAGCGCGGCCGAGGAGTCGCCGGGGAACGGGGGCTCGCCGGTCGCCGCGTAGGCCAGGACCGCGCCGAGGGAGAAGACGTCGGCCGCCCCGGTGACGCCCTTGCCGAGGATCTGCTCGGGGGACATGTAGCCCGGCGAGCCGACGGAGACGCCGGTCGAGGTGAGGGACGCCGTACCGTCCGTGGCCCGGGCGATACCGAAGTCGATCAGCAGCGGGCCGTCCAGGGTCAGCAGGACGTTGGAGGGCTTCACGTCCCGGTGGACGAGGCCGAGCTCGTGCACCGCCGCGAGCGCCTCGGCGAGGCCCGCGCCCAGGGCCCGTACGGTGTGCGGGGGCAGCGGGCCGCCGTCCTTGACGGCCCCGTCGAGGGAGGGGCCGGCCACGTAGGCGGTGGCGACCCAGGGCACGGCGGCCTCCGGGTCCGCGTCCAGGACCGGCGCTGTCCAGGCGCCGCCGACCCGGCGGGCGGCCGCCACCTCGCGGCGGAACCGGGCCCGGAACTCCTCGTCCAGAGCGAAGTGCGGATGCACGATCTTCACGGCGACCGTACGGCCGCCCGCGCTGCGGCCCAGGTAGACCCGGCCCATGCCGCCCGCGCCGAGCCGGCCGAGCAGCCGGTAGGGCCCGACGGCGGCCGGTTCGTCAGCTCCGAGCGGCTGCATGGCGTCCCCCTCTTCCCCGGGGCGTCCGCCTCTCCCCCGGCACGCCTCACTGCCCGAAGCGTAGTGACTACGGCTGGAGCAGATCCACCTTCACGTCCGCCGGGAAGCCGGTCGTCGGGCCGACCCGGCGGGCGAACTCGGTGACCGCGGCCAACTGCGGGCCGCCGAAGCTGAAGTCGAGGGTGGTGAAGTACTGCTCCAGGGTCGCCTCGTCGAAGGACTCCCAGCGGGCGGCCTGCTCGGCGACCTTGCCGACCTCCTCCAGGGAGACGTTGCGGGAGGCGAGGAAGGCCTCGTGGACCCTGCGGGTGATGAACGGCTCGCGCTCCAGGTAGTCGCGCCGGGCCGCCCAGACCGCGAAGACGAACGGCAGGCCCGTCCACTCCTTCCACAGCGAGCCCAGGTCGTGCACGTCGAGGCCGTAGCGGGGCCCGTCGTGGAGGTTGGCGCGCAGGGCGGCGTCGCCGATGAGCACGGCGGCGTCCGCCTCCTGCATCATCAGGCTGAGGTCGGGCGGGCAGGTGTAGTAGTCGGGCTGCACGCCGTACCGCTCGGCCAGCAGCAGTTGGGCGAGGCGGACCGAGGTGCGCGAGGTCGAGCCGAGGGCGACCCGGGCGCCGTCCAGCCGGTCGAGCGGGACCTGCGAGACGATCACGCAGGACATCACCGGGCCGTCGCAGCCGACGGCGATGTCCGGGAAGGCGACCAGGTCGTCGGCGTTGCGCAGGAACTCGACGAGGGTGATGGGGCCGATGTCGAGGTCGCCTCGCACCAGCTGCTCACTGAGCTTCTCCGGGGTGTCCTTGGTCAGCTCGAAGTCGAGGAGCGTGCCGGTTCTCGCGAGCCCCCAGTAGAGGGGCAGGCAGTTCAGGAACTGGATGTGGCCGACACGCGGCCGGGTGCGAGAATTGTCCACATCGCGAGACTAGACCCCGTGCTGTACGGTGCTGAGACCGGCCCCACCGTCAACCCACCCGTCTGGCGGTTCAAACATTCGGGTGACGTGATCTTGACCTCTATTGCTTTCGGCTGCCTGCGTGCTAGGCTCGCCGCAAGTTGCAGTTTGGTTTCCCTTGCAGTACAGAGCCTGCGGAGCATGTGACCGCGGGCTCTCGTCGTTTTCAGACGAATGCAGTTGTGCAGCACCGTTTCGCACGTGCAGGTTCTGGAGCAGGGCAACCCTTTTGAGCCCAAGGAGGGCTTATGGCTACCGGAACCGTTAAGTGGTTCAACGCCGAAAAGGGCTTTGGCTTCATCGCCCAGGAGGGCGGCGGCCCCGACGTCTTCGTTCACTACTCCGCGATCAACGCCTCCGGCTTCCGCTCCCTCGAGGAGAACCAGCAGGTGAGCTTTGACGTGACGCAGGGTCCGAAGGGCCCGCAGGCGGAGAACGTCACCCCGGTCTGATGTCTGCCTGATCGCAGAACCTGAGTGCAGTACCCAAGGAGCCCCTAGCCGCAAGGCGATGGGGCTCCTGCCTTTTCCCGTTCATTTCCGGTTCACATGTGCTGCATGATCAGCACGAACTTCGTTCCGGCGGCGAGTGCCTCGTAGGCGTGCGGCACGTCCCCGCGGTAGGACATGTAGTCCCCGGGCGCCAGTTCGGCCACCTCGCCGCGCGGGCCCGCCCTGACGGCTCCCTCCGTGACCACGATGTGCTCCGTGGTCCCGGGAATGTGCGGCTCGGAATCCCGTACGGTCCCGGGTTCCAGCCAGACGTAATAGATATCCCTTCGCGCGCCCGGCGGGCTCGCCGAGAGCAGTGTGGCCAGATAGCTGGACTGCTCGGAGTGGACCGTGGGCCCCGCTCCGGCCCGGATCACCTGGACGGCGGGCACGGGCGGCTCCACGAGCGCGCTGAAGGGCACCCCGAGGGCCACCGCCAGCGCCCAGATGGTCTCCATGCTCGGATTCCCGCTCGCCGCCTCCAGCTGGGACAGCGTGGACTTCGCGATCCCGGCGCGCTTGGCCAGCTCGGACAGGGACAGCCCGGTGCGGGTGCGCTCACGCTTGAGGGACGCGGCGATCCACTCCATCGGGAGCCGGGCGGGGGCCTCGGACATGTCGTTCGCTCCATCGGTATGATCGTTCGTCTTGACGAACAGGGCGTCTGCTGTTCATTGTAGAAAACATGCGTTCGCTTCTCCGAACACCCGAGTCCGCCTCGCTGGTCCGGGACAGCTCCCTCGTCTGGCTGGCCAGCGGCATCGTCGGTGTCTCCTTCGGTGCGGTCTCCGTCGCGGGCGGGCTGCCGGTGTGGGTACCGGTGCTGATGTCGCTGGTGGTGTACGCGGGATCGGCCCAGTTCAGCGCGGTCGGCGTGCTGCTCGCCGGGGGTGGCCCGCTGGCCGCGGCGGCCACCGGACTGCTGCTCAACACGCGCACGGCGGCCTTCGGTCTGGCGGTGGCCGAGATCATCGGTCCCGGTCGCGCGACCCGATACCTGGGGGCGCATCTGGTCACCGACGAGACGGTCGCCTTCGCCCTCGCCCAGCCCGATCCGCAGCGGCGGCGCAAGGCGTTCTGGATCTCGGGGCTCGGTCTGTTCGCCGTGTGGAACACGGGCGTCCTGGCGGGCGCGCTGGCCGGCAGCGCCCTGGGCGACACCGCCCGCTACGGCCTCGACGCGGCCTTCCCCGCCGTTCTGGTCGCCCTGGTCCTGCCGTCCCTGCGGGCCGATGCGGGGGTACGGCGCTGCGCCCTGCTCGGCGCCGCCCTGGCCCTGGCCGCGACGCCCGTGGTCCCGGCCGGAGTGCCGGTGCTCCTCGCCCTGGCCGGGCTGCTCCTGCACCGCCGGCCCGCCGGAGCCGCCGGATGAGCGCCACGGTCGCCGTGATCCTGACCCTGGCGGTCGGCACGTACGCCTTCCGTCTGGTGGGCCCCCTGCTGCACGGCCGGGTGACGGTCCCGGCCCGGGTGCAGGAGCTGGCATCGGCGGGGGCGGTCGTCCTGCTCGTCGCCCTGCTGGCGACGGGTGCCCTGACCGAGGGCGGGGGCTTCGCGGGCTGGGCCCGCCCGGCCGGGGTGCTGGCCGGCGCGGTCCTGGCCTGGCGCCGGGCGCCGTTCGTGGTGGTGGTCCTGGGCGCGGCGGCGACCACGGCGGTGCTGCGGCTGGCGGGGGTGGCGTAGGGCTGAGCCGGTCGTCTCCCGGTACTCGACCCTGCATCCGACCACGACCGGCCCGCCGCCATTGAAACCAGGAGTACCGGGGGCCCGACCCGCTTCGGGAACCGGCGGGGACGGCATGGGGATCGGTCCCCCGGAGCATCGGTTGCGGCGTCGGGGCGAGGCCCGGCGACCGGATCACGATCCGTCTCTTCCTGGGGGTTACACCTATGCGCGCCATCGCACTGCGTACGAAGACGGCTCTGACCGCGCTCACCGGCGCAGGCGTCCTGACGCTCGGTACCGCGGCGGCCGTTCCGGCGACCGGAGTGCAGCACGCCCTGGTGCACCTCACCTCCGGCCGGACGGGCCACCAGGCCCCGTCCGGCCCGATCCTGGCGGACGAGCGCGAGCCGAAGCTGGCCGGCTCCTGACCACCCCGAACCCCGCATCCCTCGGACCACACAGCGCAGCATCGACGGCATCGACCGGGCTCACGCCCCGTCGGTGCCGTTTCCCGTGCAGGCCGCAGGCTGCCTACAGACGCCGTCCCGCCTCGGTCACGCCCATCGCGTCGTACAGCGCCTCGGCCGCCTGCCAGTGCCGGCGTGCCATCCGTGCGTCGCCCAGCTCCTGTGCCGCCTCCGCCATGCCGTGCAGGGCGCGGGCGGTCTCGAAGCGGTAGCCGAGGCGGGAGGCCAGCTCATGGGCGTGGCGGTGCAGTTCCATGGCCCGGCCGGGCGCGCCGCGGCGCAGGTGGACCAGGCCCACCACGTTCGCCACGGTCGCCTGGCGCAGGGCCGTGCCCTCGGCGGAGACCAGGTCCAGGGCGCGCTCGGCGTGCTCGGCGGCCGAGCGCATGTCGCCGAGGCGCTGGCAGACCCGCGCCCAGTGGGCGAGGACGACGGCCACGTTCGCGGGCCTGCGGGACTCGTCGCACAGTTCGAGGGCCTGGGCGAGGCAGGCCCGCGCCCGCTCGTCCTCGCCGGTGCCGAGGTGGGCCAGGGCCAGCCAGGTCAGCGACGAGATCTCGTTGTTGCGCTCGCCGAGGCGCCGGTTCAGTTCGGTGGCCCGGGCCGCGTACCGGGCGCCCTCGGCGTAGTGGCCCGCCCAGGTCTGTACGGTGCTGAGGTTGACCAGCGCCTGCGCCTCGTCGCGGGGCGCACCCAACTCCCGGTGCAGTTCGATGCCCTGGGCCAGATGGGCGCGGGCCTCGTCGAAGTTGCCCAGTGCCCCGTGCAGCAGGCCGAGCACGTCGAGGCAGAACGCCTCGGTGCTGCGGTCGTCGGAGCCGGCCAGCTCCAGGGCCTCCTGAGCGGTGGTGATGCCGTCCTGGAAGTCGCCGAGCCACCAGTGGCCCACGGCCAGGTTGCCGAGGCTGATGCCGAGCAGCACCGGGTCGCCGAGCTGCTGGCAGGCGACGACCGCGATCCGGCTGACGACCCGGAACTGCTCGTAGTGTCCGCGCAGGTTCAGATAGAACAGGACGTTGCGGGCCAGCATGGCGACCGGGCGGTGCAGGCCCTGTGCACCCGCCTGGGCGACGATCGCGAGCAGCGCCTCGTACTCACGGTCGAACCAGCGCAGTACGCACTCGTCGCCGTCCAGCCGGGGCAGTTCGGGCGGGTTGCCGGGCGGTGGGTCACCGTGGCTGCCGCGGCCGGGGAAGAGCATGTCGCAGGCCTTGTCCGTGGCCAGGGCGTAGTAGACCACCAGGCGCCCGCCGGCGGCCTCCTCGTCGTCCTCGGCCTCCCGCACGCTCATCGCGTACGTCCGCACCAGATCGTGGAAGCCGTACAGCCCCGCCTCGTGCTGCTCCAGCAGATGCGCGTCGAGCAGGCGCTCCAGGACGTCCTCGGCGTCGTGGCCGTCGGTGCCGAGCAGCGCGGCGGCCGAGTGGACGTCGATGGCGCTGCCGGGGTGCAGTCCGAGCAGCCGGAACGCGGCGCGCAGGTCCGACTCCATGGCCTGGTACGACAGCCTGAGCGTGGCCTCGACGCTGCGTTCTCCGGCGCTCATCTCGCGCAGCCGCCGGGTCTCGTCGGCGAGCCGGTCGACCAGGTACTGGACGGTCCAGCGGGGCCGGTTGCGCAGCCGCGCGGTGGTGATGCGCAGGGCGAGGGGCAGGCCGCAGCACAGCCGGGCGAGGTGGTCGACGGCCTGGGGCTCGGCGGCGGTGCGGTGGGCGCCGAGCGTCCGGGTGAGCAGGGTGGTGCTGTCCTCGGCCGAGAGCAGGCCGAGGGAGAGCCACTCGGCGCCGTCGAGTTCGAGCATGCGGACCCGGCTGGTGATGATGGCCAGGCAGCCCTCCGAGGCGGGCAGCAGCGGCCGTATCTGGGCGGCGTCGGCGGCGTTGTCGAGGAGGAGCAGGATCTTCCGCTGGGCGGAAACGGTTCGCCACAAGGTGGTGCGCCGCTCCAGGTCGTCCGGGATCCGGTCGTCCGGTATGCCGACGACACGCAGCAGGGAGTGCAGGACCGCACCCGGCTCCTGCGCCTTCTCGCCGGGGCTGAACCCGCGCAGGTCGACGAAGAGCTGTCCGTCGGGGTAGTCGGCCGCGAGCAGGTGGGCGGCGTGCACGGCCAGGGCGGTCTTGCCGCTGCCGCCCATGCCGTCCACGCCGACGATCCGGGTACTCCCGCGGGCCGGGGCCCGGCCCACCTCCAGCAGCCGGGCCAGCTCCTCGTCCCGGCCGGTGAAGTCCGGCAGGTCGTACGGCAGGGTGCAGGGCACGGGCTCGGACCCGTCCGGCTGGGCGAGCGGGGCCGGTACGAGGAGGGCGGCGCGGTCGGACACGGACTGCGGTACGCGGGGCGCCACCTCGGGGCTGTCGCGCAGGATGGCCTCGTACAGCCGGGTCAGCTCGGCGCCCGGGTCGATGCCCAGCTCTTCGACGAGCAGTTCGCGCACGCGGCCGAACTCCTCCAGCGCGTCGGCCTGCCGGCCCGCCCGGTACAGGGCGAGCATCAGCCGCCCGCGCAGGGTCTCCCGCAGCGGGTGCGCGGTGACCAACTCGCGCAGGGGCCCGACGAGTTCGGCGGACTGGCCGAGTTCGAGCTGTAACTCGAAGTACTGTTCGGCCACGGCCATGTGCCGTTCCTCCAGCGCGGCGGAGGCCGCGGAGATCACCGCTCCGCCGGCGCCGGCCATGACCGGGCCCCGCCACAGGTCCAGACAGGCCCGCAGGTGCCGGACGGCCTCGGCGGCCGCTCCGGCGGCCACCGCCTGCCGGGCCTCGCCCGAGCGTCGGCCGAACTCGTGCAGGTCCAGCTGGTCCTCGCCGAGGACGGCCCGGTATCCGGCACCGTCGGTGACGATCAGCCCGGCGCCGCCGGGGATACGGGTGCGCAGTGCGGCCACGGCCTTGCGTATCTGGTGGCCCGCGGTCTGCGGCGGCTCGTCGTCCCAGGCGGCGGCCACCAGCCGGGGCACCGGCACCATGCGCCCCGGCTCCAGTAAGAGCGTGACGAGCACACGTTCCTGGGTGGGGCTGCCGAGTCTGAGCCGACGCTCGCCGTGCCAGCCTTCCAACGAGCCGAGGATGTTGAAGCGCACGACAGGCCGAGCGGATGCCGCCGACTCCACGAACCCGTCCCCTCCGCCCCATCGCGTGGCCCGGCCCGAGATGTTCGGGTCAATCCTAGGTTGTACCCGAACGGACCACGCTGGAAGGCGACTTCACGTTACCGTGTGGCGCATCTCGGCCCAGCCAAAAGCTAACCCTTTAAGCAAGCTGAAGGAGAGAGGATCGCGCATCACCGGCCAAAGCCGGGTCGTGACAGAGAATGGCGCTCTCCACCTGGCGCAGGGCAGGAGATGGCTGGATACCGAGTTCGTCGTCGAGGTGCCGGCGCATCCGGCGGAAGACGCCCAGGGCGTCGGCCTGTCGTCCCGAGCCGTACAGGGCGATCATCAGCTGCTCGCAGAAGTGCTCGCGCAGCGGGTGGTTGGTGTGTGCCTCGGTC